>CALWBJ010000135.1 GCA_944376035.1 uncultured Clostridia bacterium
CTGCGCATCCAGTACGGCGGCTCGATGAATCCGAAGAACGCGAAAGAACTGATGGCTATGCCTCAGATCGACGGCGTACTCATCGGCGGCGCATCTCTTAAGGCGGTCTACTTCTCTCAGGTCGTCAAGTACAACGGCTGATAAACCCGGGATTAAGCTCCAAAAAGAAAGCACCCTGCGGGGTGCTTTTTTCATGCTTTCAAACACTGTTTTCGCAAAGACAAAAAGGTCGATAATCTACACGGGCGCGTAAATTTTTTATTGGTCGTCGTTTTTACCTATAAGCTCGTCCACGCTGACGTCGAACATTTCGGCGATAGCGATCAGGGTGTCGAGGTCGGGTTCTATCTTGCCCGATTCCCAGTACGACACTTTGCGTTGTGTGGTCTTCAGTTTGTTGGCAAGATCGGTCTGAGTAAGCGAAGAAATCCTCCTGTATTCCCGCACGTTTTTGGAAAAACTGTTTTTCATAATACTATTATGCGATATAAACATAGAAAAAGGTTGACGGAGATAAAAATTGTCTATACAATATAGTTATAAAACAGATAAATATTATCTAAATCACAGAGGAGAGCTGCTATGTCCAGAAAAAGTGAATTGAGAGCAATCGAAGAACAGAAAGAACAGGACGAAAAGTGGAAGGATTACGAACTTCCAGAAGGATTCGTTCCGAACAAAGCGTTATTGTTCGGGTTTCAGATACTTTATGCGCTTGTGCCGTTGGTGTGCGCTGTGGTTTTGATGGTACTTACCATTGCGCCGTTATGTGCGGGGCAGAGCGTAACGACTTTTATAGCGGATATAGTATCATGTGCTACGGCTTACGTTATAAGAGCAGTGGTGTCGCTGCTGATCGTACTGGGAGTGTTGTCGATAGCGTTGGAGGCGGGAACAAGAATCGGAGAATCTTTGTCTCTCGACTTTGCCGGAGTGAAAAAAAGGGCGATCAGAGTGGCAATCGTCAGTTTTCTGTTTGCAGGTGTATTGCCGCTTGTTCTCTGTTTTGTCGGCAAGAAGGTGAAGATAGGCGGTTTTCAGGCGTCGTGGGCTATTCCGATGGCGTTGATGTCACTTATTAATCTTATATCGGTCATTGTTGAAAGCGTGATAAAAAAAGACGTGAAGACAGGGAAGGGAGAAGAGCCGTCCGTCCTGTACAAGAGTTTCTTAAGTGTATACGGAGAAAAAGTCAGGGACAATCAGAAAAAGGTAAACGTCGTCAGAGAGCTGATCACGAGTATTGTCATATTGGGAATGCTTGCAATTCAGATAGCCGTGCCGTTTACAAGCGAAAAAGAGTATCTGACCGAGGAAAGGGTTGCGGCGTTAGAGGAGACGGAAGACCTGACGTTCAACGAGTTGCTCGACGTGCTCGGTGCTCCCGCGTACGGAGTCAAGGCTGAAGGAGAGGACTACGAAATGTATATTTTCTATGGTTCGGAGATGGACTGTTCCGTCTTCAGCGGTCAGGCTAATCTGGCACTTCTGACGGTAGCTCAATATGCTGAAGAAAAAAACAAGGTTATATCCGCGTGTATCGTGACGGTCGAGAATTCGAAGGTGACGGATTTGGCGTATTACGAAGACATAACGGACGTAGGGTTGGATATAGATTTCGGTTTCTGGCAACAAAAGCAAATTCCTTTCTTTGCAAATTAAGAGAAGGAAAAATTGTTTAGGTAAAAAATAAATAGGAGAATGCTTTTTTAGTGTAGCGGATTATTGTGTGAAGTGCCGATTAGTAAATAGCGTTAATTTGCAGAAATTCACTTTTCCGCTTTTCGTTTTTGTTGAAAAACAAAATAAATTATTAATATATTGATAACAAAAGTGGTGAGTTTATGAGAATTAAGTTAAGATTTGTTGTTGCTATGGTGGTGTTATGCATAGGAACACTGGTTTGTTTCGTTGCGTGTGCGCCCGAATTAAAAGCAGATAGTTCATCTGTCAAAAATAGTGTTTATGTTTTTGGAGATATTGAACTGAAGTATGCAGAGGATAAAGACGGAACGGCAACCACTATGTCTGAAGAGGAAACAGTTGCTTTTAAAGAAGAACTGCAAAACAACTACTATATTTCGTTTTTCTTAGATAAATGCTCTGACAGTTTCGGGAATAATTATAGTTATAGTGAAAACGGCAGAACTGTCGATATAGATAAAGGGATAAAGGGTGAAAATTACGGAGGAGTTCTCAAACTTTTTATTTCAGACGCGGGAAAATATTTCGGAAAAGAACAGATTCTAGGTCTGTCTTGTGAACTGTTATGCTACAGATATGAAGAGTATAAGACAGCTCAGGACATTTCTGAAATGCCTGATTATAAGGCAATAAAGGAAAATCTTTGTGATCAGCAAAACGCTTTAAGCGAGCTGGACGACAATAAAATAAAAGAAATTCTTACGGGCTTTGATATCAATAATTGCAAATTTTATTTAGAGACAAAAATATCAGGAGGATCAATATATATTTGCGGAATAACAAGCGGTAAAAACGGATCAAACGTCGATTACGTTTATTTTCAGGATTTGTGCGAATCATATTGTCTGAATGGAGATTTTTATTACAATTTCGGTGCATACTGGGTAGAAGCAGATTTTGAGGAATATAATAAATTGTATTCAAATTTAAAGAAGTTTGATAACAATTATTTTTATGATTTAGTAAGGTTGTCTCAAAAAACAGATGAGATTAACGGTTTTATAAGTGCTTACGGCGATGTTGTTAATTATTTAAGGATCAACGAAGGAATAATAGTTCTTGAAACCGAGATCGGAGACGCCTCAGATAAACTGATTTTGAGCTGGGGCGAAGAAGACAGTGCTATTAGCATACCGATAATTGAAGAGGGAACCCCGGATATAAGTGAAATCGATGATCCAGATGTCGCGGAATATCTTGAAAGAATAGACGAATTTGACAAATTTAATTTTACAGCAACTGAAACAGGAGTGGGAGCAGAAACAGAATGGAGTGTAACCTACTTCTTTGACAGTTTGAATGATGAAGTTATATATAAAAGAGTTTCAGATAAAGAAGGAGACGAACCTGTTTTATATGGACAGGGGCTTTTTGTTTATACTCCGGAATCTTATCCCTATCCGGTAAATTATGCCGATTCAAACGAAGTAAGACAATTATGCACTATAACTCCAGAAATTCTTATGATGTATGATCTTTCAGTCGAAGAGGATAGGCTTGTATGTAAATCCAGCAGAGGAGAAGTAAGGCTGACGGTTAAAACAGAAGGAGAAAAAATAGTGATTGAAGGGAAATTAGGAAGTTCATTTGTATCCAGAAAAATAGAGATATACAATTTCGGAACGACAATTGTCGAATTCCCTGAGGAAATTTAAAGGAGTAAACATGAAAGACGAAGAAATGATAATACAGTCTCCCAAAAAGAAGTCGAAAAAAGGGAAGATTATAGCACTTATAATAGTTTTACTTATAGTTTTTTCAGTGATCGCAGTAGTAGGATCAATATTTGTTAACGTCTATATCATAGAAAAAAACCCTATGATGAAAGGAGCATACGAAGACTACAGAGGGGATTACGATAACTATATTACACAATTTGGTGAGCCTGATGAAAAGTACGACAACAAAATCGTATATTATAATGACGAATATGTTGAACTTCTGAATAAACTCAACAAAATGTCATTAAAGAATTCATCTTATGATGAAATTGCAGAACTGAATTATCAGATCAACACAATGGTTTATCAGAAAACGGTTTTTGAATTTGATGATTTCGGGGAATTGGTTTACGTTTATCACGATGCTAACGCTTGCAATACGGGCGAAGTAAAAAAAGAGCTCAAAAATATCGAAATAAACGATTTAGACAGCGTAATAAAATATTATTTCAACGAAGTCGAGATCGGCTATCGTGCTGAATTTACCGACGGCAGTTATGTCGGCGCATATTCAGCAACCGCGCTTTGCGAAAATACAGAAGAAGAGGGTACTACGGAAGTAACCTTTTCGGATGATTTTTTCAACTATTCGGTAGAAGTGCCGGTTGTGGAAAATATAAATATGGCAATAAAACTTGACAACGGAATATATGTCAGGGTGAAAAACTCAACAATATATGTCGAAGGGGAAGGAGACTTTGATGCGGATGAAATTTTTGAGAAATACGGTGGTGGTTACAGTATGGGTGTCTATCCTAAAAACTTAGTTTTCTCGTCTGGCATTACATCGATCAAAGGAGCCATAGAAGATCTGACCGATCATATTAATTATGAGTATACATATATTCCTGAAACTATCGATATGATCGAAATAAATTATTTAGGGACATTAGGGAAAATTTTTACAGAAGCAGAAAGTGTCAAAGAAATTTGGGAAATTAGCGAATGTGAAGTTTACGGTGTAGACAGGTGCATTTTGGAAGATAAATATATGGCTTTGCTGAGAGACGGAGAAATTTATCTTTATAATTCCGAAGAAAATACTTTTAAGAATATACCTTCAGAATTGAAAGGCTATCCGGTTACTGAATTGGGAGATGTGAAGATCGATAATAGTGGGGAAGATCCGGTAGTTATACCTGAAGGGGTAAAAATAATACATGAAAAATTTTGGAAAAACGGTTATAATAAAGTCATTTTATCTTCAACGGTTGAAGAATTTAAAGTAAGCGGCAGAATAAATACAGAAATCAAAGTAGCAAAAGACGGAAAGATATCGGATATCTCTCAGTGCTTTATTAATAAAGAAACTGAGAAGTTGTTGTACGTTAAAGACGAATTTGAAGAATTTCCGAAAGATGTATATATCAGAGAAATCGCTCCGAGAGCATTTTCGGGTAATACCAATATCCAAAACATTGTATTGCCGGATACGGTTGAAGTAATAGGAAAATGCGCTTTTGAAAAATGCACATCGCTGTCAACCGTAACCTTGTCTGAAAAAATAACTGAACTTAAGGAGAATTTATTTGACGGATGTACGGCTCTTCAAAGCATCAAAATCCCTTTTAGCGTAACAAGCATAAAGAAAAACGCTTTTAAGGATTGCAGCTCTCTTAAAGAAATAGTTATCCCTATCTCCGTAAGCGAGATGGAGAGAGAGGTGTTTTACGGATGTAATAACATCAGGGTATATTGCGAGGCAGAGTGGGAGCCTCAGGGGTGGGATCCATATTGGAATCTTGTCGATTCCAGTGGAAGAATGATTTATGAAACATGGAAGTATAATAATATTACTTCAAATGCAGATTATGATTATGTATTGATAGGAGAAGATGCATATATTATCAGATATAAAGGTAAAGAAACGCAAATTTCCATTCCTTCCGAAATAGACGGAAAAAAAGTAATTGGATTCAGTGGCGACCTTTGTTTAAGTAATAGCTATAAACCTGAAACGATCTATATCCCTGAAAGCGTATCGATGATCGGAGCAACAGAAGCTTTAGGTTATTCGCTTAAATGGATTTCCGTGTCACCAGCCAATATGTATTACAAAAGTATTGACGGAGTTTTGTACGATAAAGAAGAAACAATGCTTATCAGATGTCCGAGGGATAAAGCTGCTTCTTCAATGGTTGTGCCGGATAGCGTTACGACGATTTGCGATTCGGCTTTACAATATTGTACAAACATTACGGAAGTGGTTTTTGGAGAAAACAGCAGGCTTGAAAGAATCGGTAACAATTCATTCTGGAACTGTAAAGCTTTAAGAAGTATAACCTTGCCGAAAAGTTTGAAAAGCATAGGAGAGAGTGCTTTTTATGGATGTTATTCGCTTGAAAGCGTAGTTTTCAGTGAAAACTGCGAGCTTGAAATAATAACGCAAAAAGCTTTTTATGATTGTTCTTTATTGACAGAAGTGGTTTTACCGGAAAATCTCAAAAGCATAGGAGAATATGCGTTTTCGGGATGCACTTCGCTTAAGAGCATTTACATACCGGAGGGAGTGAACGATATAGGGCTCAACGCATTTGCAAGCTGCAACTTTCTTGAGGAGATCAACGTTGCAGAAGGAAATAATACATACTATAGTAAAAACAATTGTTTGATTGAAACAAAAACACAGGCGGTTGTTTTGGGGTGTAAAAACAGTTC
>CALWBJ010000136.1 GCA_944376035.1 uncultured Clostridia bacterium
CTCACCGTAGCGTCGGGTCTTACATTTAATGTAAAATCTCTCAAAGCGCGCGTTTCCCTTTCGGAAAAGGGAAACGCGCCAATAAAATTCTCCTCGCCGCGTTCGGTAACGTTTTTATCGCCCGTTCCCCACCCGGCGTCAAAATTCACATTCAGATCCACCCCTCTCGCGTTGGATTTATAAAGATGTCTCCCGGAAAGACAAATTTTTATACCGTCGGGGTTTACGGCAGGCAAAAAATAAATTTTACCTTTTCTCCCGTGCCTTCTGAATTCTTCCAACTGCAAAAGCGCAAGATATGACGTTATATATTCTCTTGCATGAATGGCATACTGGGCGATAATTACAGGTCTCGGACTTTTTTCTACCGTAAAATACCTTATAGGACGGTTTTCTTCCGAAATTCCGACCGTTCCTTTTTCACCTTGATATTGGCTGTAATAACTCTCAATTTTCTGAATAATATCCATAAAACACGATACCGTACTGCCGTTACTAAAAAACGGCGTCCCCGTTTTTTATATTTTACGGCGGAAAAGTATTATTTGTGATATTATTTTTGATTTGTTTTGTATTTTATTTATTAGATGAGAATAAAAGATTTTATAGTTTAGATACTGAAAAATACAACTGTTTTTTCTTATCTATTTATGATACGGACTTCCCGCGTTGATTGAAAATGCACGGTAAATCTGTTCGGTAAGAATAAGCCTGAACATAGTGTGAGGAAAAGTCATATCCGAAAAAGAAATCAGCCTGTCCGCCCTTTCTTTGACTTTATCCGACAAGCCGTAAGAGCCGCCTATTACAAACGTTATGACGCCCGTCCCGCCGTCTGTCAGTTTTTTCAGTTCGGCGGCAAATTTTTCGCTCGAATACTTTGTCCCCTCAGGCGCTGTTACGAAAACAAAACCGCTAAGATGAGAGAGTATTCTCACTCCTTCACGCTCCTTTATAACGGCAATCGTCCCCTCGTCGGCCTTATTGAAATTTTCTTCGGGAAGTTCGGTTATATTGAATTCACAAAACCTCGAAAGCCTTTTTGAATATTCTTTGATACCTTCGGAAAAATACTTTTCCTTTATTTTTCCTACGCAAACTACGTTAATTTTAATCATATCGCACCAATTTTAAACCAACAACGCGCTCACTGCCATTATTATGCAAAAAACCATACCCGGACAAGCGTAAATAAAAAATTCCTTTATCGTATTTTTCCCGCCGTTTTGCACATTATTTTTTTCATCTGTTTTTTCGGGTTGTAATTCTTTATTCTCGTAATTCTTTTTGCGTCCGTATAAAATAGTTAAAATCAAGGCTGCCGCCGTTACGGCGATTCCCGTCGCAATAAAAAGAGGTTGATAGAGAAAATCGACCGAAACAGAAAAATACGTCAAAATTATAACCGTAAAATTATTTATAAAATGCGCTACCGCCGCAGGAATAACGCTGCCGCTCTTAACGGCAAGAACCGTAAGCAGTCCGCCGTAAATCAACTGATAGACAAACTGTGTGGCTGAACAGTGATAAAGCGCAAAAACAACAGATATGCATATTACCGCATAAAAAGCCTTTATACCTTTAATACCGTCTAAAACAAGGCCTCTGAAAAAAGCCTCCTCTATAACGGCAGGAAAAACGGCAAGTATTATAATAAACAGAATAAGACTGCCCGTATCGGAAAGCGGAATTTCCGTTCCCGAAACATTAAGTCCCCAAGACGAAAAAATCTCCGCTACTTTCTGGTTTACAAAGCCGAAACCGAAAAACATCCCCGCCGAAATCATCACCGCGAATAATAAATACACGGGATTAAAGCCTTTATACCCCGTTATATCCTTTATTTTACGACGAGTCCATTTCGAAAATAATATCACTGTAATTATTATAGCGATAACGGACGCAAGCGAACAGAAAGCGACGTAAAATACGCTGCCTCCCCCGAACGCCGTTAAAGCAAATAACTGTATCGCAAAGGATATCAGTATATATAAAATAATCAAAAGCGTGAACGCCGCGCCGCTTTTTTTACCGCCGCGAGATAAAATATCTTTAAATTCCATAGATTTTATTTTACTAAAAAAAAGTTAATTAGTAAACCGATTGAGTAAAATAATATCTTCATTTAACAAAATTGTCCGCGCTTTCAGTAAAAGCGCGGACAATTAGCGTTCTTTTTTATTTTATTTATAACTGCATATCTTTAATTATTAATAATGAATTATATTAATTATTAATGCCTTGATTTTACATTTTTATAATAATGTTCATTACGCCGCTTTGCTGAATCCTGCTTCACCTGCAATAACAGAGCGTTGTTTTTTCTTCATTCTGACAAAAAGAACGGTAAAAATAACGTGATTTACAAGCGCCGTCGCAATCCAACTTATGGGATAAGATATATATAGTATAAAAAGCGTTGGGGTTGCCGCAAATACAGTATATACCCAAATCAGCCTGAAAACGCATGCGCCGAAAAAGGATATTATCATTCCCGTAGTCGAATGGCCTATACCTCTTAAACAACCCGTTCCCACGTCCATTATACCGCACAGAAAATAAGTAGGAAGTATTACCCGCATTCTCTGCATGGCTAAATTTATGACTTCCGGGTCTGGCGAAAATATAGAGCAGAGGAACTCGCCGAAAACAAGCGCGAGAAATCCGAGCGAGAGTCCTATAAGAGTTACCGAAACCAGACCGTAAAAGGTAACGCGTTTAATCCTGTCGAACTTGCCGGCGCCGTAGTTCTGTCCGACAAACGTTACGACCGCGCTGTATATGGAGTTCATGGATACATATACGAAGGACTCTATATTAGAACCGGTAGCGTTCCCGGCGGTAACAACCGACCCCATATTATTGACAGCCGACTGAATTATAACGTTTGATACCGAAAACATCATTCCGTTAAGTCCCGAAGGCACACCCGAACCCAGAATTTTTAAAAGTTCAGCCTTGTGAAAGCGCATCTTTTTAATAATAAGTTTGCAGCAGTCGGTTTCTTTCAGAAGGCAGATTGTCACAAGTATAACCGAAAGATACTGTGATATTATTGTAGCAAGAGCAACTCCTAAAACATCCATATTGAATACGGTAACGAAAAAGATATTTAGTCCCGCATTCAGAATCCCCGAAATCACCAAAAATAAAAGCGGTCTTTTCCCGTCGCCTTTTGCACGTAATATAGCCGCGCCGAAGTTATAAAGAATAACCGCCGGCGTTCCCGTAAAATATACCATCAGGTATAACGACGCTTTGTCGACAATGGTGCTGTCGAGTTTAACCATTGTAAGAAGCAAAGGAGTCATTATAATACCGAGCGCGCCTATCACCACTCCGCATATCGTACCAAGCAGATAAGACGTGTGAACTGTATTTTGCGCCTTTGAAAAATCCTTTTCACCTATTGCCTGAGCAACGACCACGTTGACGCCCACTGCAAGACCGATAAAAAGATTGAGAAAAAGGTTTATTATGGGACCGTTTGAACTCACTGCGGCAAGCGAATCCGTCCCCGCAAACTGTCCGATAACTATTATGTCTGCGGCGTTGAAACACTGTTGCAGAAAATTTGCCGCAATCAAAGGTATGGCAAAAACTATAAATTTGCCGAGTATACCCCCTTGCGTCATATCTACAACTTCATTCTTTTTATGAGTATGTATGTACATATGCCGGCGCGAATTCATCGAAGGCTCCTTTTTTATTTTTATATTTTTTATTGTTTTGCGTTTAACGGTTAGTTTATAATATTCCTTATTTTTATAAAAGTCAATTAAAAAAGGAGCCTGTATTTAAAATAAAAAATTATTCGCTTAATGAATGCCGACACTACAAAAATGACTTAACAAGTTAAAAATTTTAACATTAGGTATTTATTGATTAAATATTTCACGGATTAAAAAATTACCACCGCGCGGTCAAAAGTTCCCGTTTGACCGCGCGGTGGTACAGATTATTTAACAAAAATTATTTTTAACTTATAAAATTTTCTTTATTACTCTGAAAATTATCAAGTTTTTAAGATTAATATTAGATTATCCTCTCGGAGAATAGTTAGGCGATTCCTTTGTTATGGAAATATCGTGAGGATGACTTTCGATAAGCGTAGCGTTTGTAATCTTAATAAACTGTGCTTTTTTCCTGAGTTCGTCGATAGTCTTCATTCCGCAATAACCCATACCCGAGCGTATACCGCCGCACATCTGGAAAACGATTTCCGAAAGCGCGCCTCTGTAAGGAACACGTCCCTCAACTCCCTCGGGAACAAGTTTTTTGGCATTTTCCTGGAAATATCTGTCCTTACTGCCGCAAGCCATAGCGGAAAGCGAGCCCATACCTCTGTATACTTTAAAACTTCTGCCCTGATAAATTTCTATTTCGCCGGGACTTTCGAGCGTACCCGCAAAGAGGCTTCCTATCATGACAGCCGCCGCGCCGCCGCCTATCGCCTTGGTTATGTCGCCGCTGTATTTTATTCCGCCGTCGGCAATAACTTTCTTGCCGAACTTCTCCGCTCTTTCAGAGCAGTCCATTACCGCCGTAAGTTGCGGAACGCCTATACCCGCAACCACACGGGTCGTACAAATAGAACCGGGGCCCATTCCGACTTTAACCACGTCCGCTCCTGCGTCAATCAGCGCTTCGGTTGCGTCGGCAGTTGCGACGTTACCCGCTATAACGGGAAGTCCCGGATAAGCCGCTTTTATCTTCTTAACCATATTAAGAACATTACTGCTGTGTCCGTGCGCAGTGTCAACCGCCACTATATCGACTTTCGCTTTGACAAGTTCCGCTACCCTTTCAAGCGTATTTGCCGCAATACCTACCGCCGCGCCGACTAAAAGTCTTCCGTTCTTGTCTTTTGCGGAATTAGGATACTGTATGGCTTTTTCTATATCTTTTATTGTTATAAGACCTTTTAAATAACCCTTTTCGTCAACTATGGGAAGTTTTTCTATACGGTGCTTTCCGAGTATTTTCTGCGCCTCTTCAAGCGAAGTTCCGACCGGAGCCGTTACGAGATTATCTTTGGTCATTATGTTTTCAATGGGCTGAGCAAAGTTACTTTCAAATCTTAAATCCCTGTTTGTGAGTATGCCCACGAGTTTACCGTTTTTTGTATTGGGAACGCCGCTTATACGGTATTTTTCCATAAGCGCAACCGCTTCGCTCACCATATTGTCGGATTCAAGAAAAAACGGATCGGTTATGACTCCGTGCTCGCTTCTTTTTACCTTATCGACGTGAAGAGCCTGCTCCTCTATCGACATGTTCTTGTGAATTATTCCCAGTCCGCCTTCGCGCGCCATGGCTATTGCCAGCCTCGATTCTGTAACCGTGTCCATCGCGGCCGACATTATAGGAATGTTAAGTTTTATTTCATCGGTAAGCGCAGTCGATAAATCAGCCTGGTTAGGCGTTATATCACTAGCCTGCGGTACAAGCAATACGTCGTCGAACGTCAATCCTTCTTTGATAATTTTACCC
>CALWBJ010000137.1 GCA_944376035.1 uncultured Clostridia bacterium
TCCGTTGACTTGCCGCTTAATTCTGTGGTACAACGACACCACGAAAGGCATTAAAAAATAAGGGTTGATTCGCCATTTTTTAGGCGGCAATCTTATATGGTGTTCTAACAGGGTTAAACAAAGGTGCATATAATTATTGTTATGTCATGTAATAGGTTTTTTAATATATCGCTTATTTTCGACTCATCATTTTAGGTAAGCACGTTTGTTTTTATTAAAAAGAAACAAAACGCGCTGAAAACATCACATTATAAAAACGCGTTTTCAAGTTCCAGTTTGTCAAAGTCTATTTTTTCAACAAAATCGTCCGCTCGGAATCTTACCGTATTGTATTTGGCATAATTAAAAAGGTGGGTTTTAATCAGTACGGGAGTAGGAATATCAAGATTTTCACAGATTTCTCTTAAATATCCGTAAAAGTTCGAATAATCCATGCTTTCGGTTTTTTCCAACATAAACTGACGTAATATTTTATTTTTTTTAATTACTTTTGCCCAAATTCTTATCATAATTTCTCCGTTTGTTGATTATTGTAGCATAAAGGAAACTTAAAATCAAGATTTTTGTATTGACAAAAACGTTTTTTAGAGTTAAAATATAAAATGTAAAAATGTTGTCAAATGCAACTTTATTAAAATCTTTTAATAAAAGATATTATGCGTTTCGGTTACAAACCGCTGCGCTTTTTCGGTTTTTCTGCCGATAGTTGATAAAAGAGACGGAAAAATCCCGAACTGAAAATTATTTATAAAAAATAATCAAGGATTATAGTGTATGCAGAAACTCAAAAACGATATTCTGAAATTACTTAACGAGAATGCAAGATATACTTTTGCACAGATGGCGGCTATGCTCGGAGAGAAAGAACAGACTGTGGAAAACGCCGTCAAAGAGTTGGAAAACGACGGTGTCATAGTCAAGTATGCGGCGATATTAAACACCGAAGCCATGTCCGGGAGCAGCGTGCAGGCGCTTATAGAAGTAAAAGTCGCGCCGCGTAAATTAAAAGGGTTCGATTCGTGCGCGGAAGAAATATATTCTTTTCCCGAAGTACAGAGTTTGTATCTTATGAGCGGCGGGTTTGGCCTTGCGGTATTTATCGAAGGCAAGAGCCTTTCGGACATTGCAAAATTCGTGGCGGAAAAATTGAGCGTAATAGACGGTATAATAGGCTGTCAGACTCATTTTATTCTTAAAAAATATAAAATTGAAGGGCAGATTGCCGTAAAAGGCGAAGAAATCAAAAGGCAGATAATTCAGGCATGAGAGATTTTGTAAGCGAGAGAGCAAAAAATATCAAGCCGTCGGGTATAAGGAAGTTTTTCGATATAGCCTCCGAAAGTAAGGACGTTATATCTCTCGGCGTAGGCGAGCCGGATTTTATTACGCCCTGGGATATACGCGACGCAGGTATTCAGACAATCAAAAAAGGCTACACGCAATATACTTCAAACAGCGGTATGACCGAACTGCGTTCTGAAATATCGGTATATCTGAAAGAAAGATTTAACGTAAATTACTCGCCTGAAAATATAGTCATCACTGTGGGTGCGAGCGAGGCGATTGATATAACTCTCCGCTCGGTAGTAAACGACGGGGACGAGGTGCTTATTCCCGACCCGAGTTATGTTTCTTACCGTCCGTGCGTGGAACTTTCGGGCGGCAGGGCTGTTGCCGTGCCTTGCGACGGGGCGGACGGTTTTAAACTCACGCGCGAAAAACTCGAAAGCGTTATAACGGATAAAACCAAGGCGATTATTTTCCCTTATCCCAATAATCCCACGGGCGGGATAATGGAAAAGGAATACATAGAAAAAATAATTCCGGTTATACTCGAACACGACCTTCTGATTATATCGGATGAAATATATGCCGAATTAACTTACGGAAGAAGGCATTGTTCGATTGCGTCTTTTCCCGAACTTGAAGGGAGAGTCGTGCTAATAAGCGGATTTTCCAAGGCGTTTGCGATGACCGGTTGGCGTATAGGGTACGTATGCGCGCCCGAGTCTATAAGAAAAACGTTATTGAAAATTCATCAATACACTGCCATCTGCGCGCCTATATTTTCCCAATATGCCGCGCTGGCAGGACTTAAAAACGGTATGAATGAGGATTTTGCCACGGTAAGTGAAATGCAGTCGGAGTATGACCGCCGCAGGAAATTCATGTATAACTCTTTCATACAGATGGGGCTGGACTGTTTTGAACCCAAAGGCGCGTTCTATATTTTTCCGTGTGTAAAAAGCACGGGTATGACGGGCGAGGAGTTTGCCAAAGCGCTTCTTCAAGAGAAAAAATTAGCCGTTGTTCCCGGCGACGCATTCGGGGATTTCGGTAAATACTATATAAGATGTTCTTACGCTTATTCGATGAAAAATCTTATCGAGGCGACGTCCAGAATATCGGATTTTGTGAAAGAACTCAAAAAATAACAAAAGAGGAATCGATTGCCGGTTTTTGCGGAGATTAAAATATGGAAAAAATAATTATTGTGGGCGCGGGGTTATCGGGCGCGACCATTGCGAGAATGTTCGCCGACGGCGGAGATACCGTTACGGTAATAGATAAAAGAGACACAATCGGCGGAAACGTCTACGATTACGTGGATAAAAACGGTATTCGTGTTCAGGTTTACGGACCGCATATATTTCATACCGATTACGAGGACGTTTTCGAATTTCTGTCCCGATTTACCGAATGGAATGAATATGAGCACCGCGTGCTTGCCAACGTCAAAGGTACTCTTGTACCCGTGCCGTTTAATTTAAAATCGCTTTTCGACCTTTATCCCAAAGATAAGGCGGAAAGAATAAAGGAAAGACTCATTGCCGAAATAGGCGAAGGCAATAAGGTTTCGATAATGCAACTTGTTCAGAACGAAAACAAGGAAATAAGAGAGTTTGCACAATTCGTATATAATAATATTTTCTATCTTTATACGAAAAAGCAGTGGGGATTTTCTCCCTCTCAACTGGGCAAGGAGATAATGAACAGAGTACCCGTATATATATCCTATGAAGACAGGTATTTTACGGATAAGTATCAGTTTATGCCCAAGCAGGGCTTTACCGAAATGGTATCCAATATTTTAAGGCATCCGCGCATACAGTTGAAACTCGGTAAGGACGCGAAGAAAATAATATCACTTTATGACGGGAAGATATATCTTAACGGAAAAGAATTTGAAGGCACGCTCATTTATACGGGTTGCGTGGACGAACTTTTTGATTATAAATACGGCGTTCTGCCTTACAGAAGTCTGAAATTCAAGTTTAAGACAATTAAGAAAGAATCCTTCCAGCCTGCGGCCGTGGTAAATTATACAACATCCAAAAAATATACGAGAATTACCGAATTTTCAAAATTCACCTGCGAACAGACCGATAAGACGGACATCGTAAAGGAATATTCAAAACGTTTTAAAAAAGGCAAGAATATCCCTTATTATCCGATACCGATAGAAAAAAATCATATTCATCATAAAAAATACGCCGACGAAGCCAAAAATTACAGTAACCTATATCTTCTCGGCAGGCTTGCTCAGTACAAATATATAAATATGGACGATGCGGTTAAAAACGCCATGGATTTATACCGTAAACTAAAAGGAGACTGAGAATGGCTGACGTAAAAATACTCGAACTTCTCGATTCGTATTATCCCGTAGTTGACGGAGCGATAAGCGTCGTCAAGAATTATTCCAAAGAAATAAACAAGATTGCCGAGTGCGACCTTGCCGTTCCAAAATCTGCCGGAAGCGACAATTATACAGATAACGAGGAGTTTGTGGTTTATCGTTGTAAGTCGAGTGCCGCGCCCGAAAATTACAGGCTCGGTCATCCCGACCTTGACGGTAAATTTATCAAGATAATCAAAGAGCGGAAGTTTGATATATTTCATGCTCATTCACCGTTTGCCATGGGCAAGTTCGCCATTAAAATGGGCAAAAAACTCAAAGTGCCCGTAATACTTACTCTGCACACACAGTATCATCAGGATTTTATGCGCGTTACAAAAAGTAAAGTTCTGACTGCGCTGCTTATAAAGATGATAATGCAGGTGTACAATCAGGCGGACAGCGTATGGACGGTAAGCGAAGCGTCAAAACGTATTTTGCGTCAGTACGGTTTTAAAGGCAATATCGAAGTCGTGCGGAACGGGACCGATTATACCTACCCCGATAATCCCGAAGAACTGATAAATCTCGTTAACGAAAAGCATAATCTTAAAGGTCAGAAAAACGTTTTTGTTTTTGTCGGAAGAATGGCTATGTATAAAAATCTTAAACTTCTATGCGACGCCATTAAGATTTTAAAGCAAAAGGGTAAAGATTTTAAGATGCTGTTTGTCGGCGGGGGATTCGATTACGAAGAACTTGTTGAATATATACATTATCTCGGTATAGACGACGTTTGCATCACAACCGACGAAATAAGAAACCGTCAACTCCTTCAAGGTTATTATTTAAGAAGCGACCTTCTTGTTTTTCCTTCTACTTTCGATATGGCAAGTATCGTTAAAGTCGAGGCGGCGGCGCATAAGTGCGCGGGCGTACTAATAAAGGATTCTTGCAGCGCAGAACTCGTTGTGGACGGTGATAACGGCTTTTTGTGTGAAGAGAACGCACAGAGCCTTGCGGATAAACTGATTGAACTTTGCGATAAACCCGAAGTCATGAAAAAAGCGGGAGAACGCGCTTATCAGACTCTTTACAGAAGTTGGCAGATGGTCGCTGAGGAAGTTCTGGAAAAATATAAAAAAGTAATTGACGAATACAGCCGTAAACAGGAAGAGAAAAAGAGATTGAAAGAAATGAAAGCGGCTGCGAAAAAAAATAAGACCTCTGTAATCGACAAAAATAAAAGCAAAAAAGAAAACGCCGAATATAAAGTAAAAACCAAAAATTCCGAAAAAAAGAAAAAACCTGTTAAAAAAGTATAATCTGAGCGGTTTTTTCTTAATTGAGGTCCGTTAATTTTAGTAATTAGATAAATTTTATATTTATGTGCGAGCGCGAACTATAAGTTCGCGCCCGCATTGTATTTAAAAAAATATGATTAAATAAAATGTATTTTAAAAAATAAAAAGTTAAAAATTATTTGAAAATGTTTTTGCTTGTGTTATAAATGCCTATAAAAATAAAAATGAAGGTTAAAGAGAAAAACGTTAGTCCTTATAAAAAGATTTTTATAAATTTCAATTTATTCTCGTGCAATTTTTAATTTAATAATTATTTAATAATCACATGACTGATGTGATTAGATTTTAATGAATTAAATATATTTTATTGTAAAAAAATAAAATGCGGAATTTTTCCGCATTTTCAAGAAATATCTTTTCTCTTATTTATAATATTTTAATTTTTTATAAGTATCTGTTTTTAAGGACTGTTATCTTCTTCAAGATCGGTAAACTCAGGCTTTTTATGAGATTTTCTCTTCACGGTCGTGAAAATGAAACCTATGATTATAAGAGAATAGAAACTTAAAATTCTCCAGATCATCATTGCAGGGAAAGCAAGACCCGCTTTCAGTCCGGTTGAAAAGAGAATATAAAAAGATAAATCCGCCGCGCCCGAATTGCCGGGGGTGGGTATGAAAGAAATGCCTGCATAAAGTATTATGCAAAGTTGTATTACCTGCGCCCATTCGAGAATTGAAGCCGTCTGCCAGTCAAACCCGTAAAATTTGAGAGTGAAATACGCAATCGAACTCATTGCGAGCGACTCTGCAAAACTCAGAATGAAAGTCATAAAAAAGACGAGCGGGGTGGAGGCAAGTTTTTTTAGACACTTTGAGTTTCTGACCACGCCTTTAATGGTTTTATAAGTAGTAACTTTCGGGTTTTTTACTATTCTTAGTTTACTGCCGAGACACATTACGAATCGTACCAGCGTAGCGCCTATTTTCGGGAAAATCGAAAAAACAACGACAAGTAACGGCGTAATAAGACAGAAGAAAAGCCCTATTCCCGCAAGAGTGGAAATGACGTTGTACGGCATCGCTTTCAGCATGGCGGGTTCTATTTTCAGAACATTGTATTTATAACATACGAGACATATAAGGCCTAGAATAACGAAAGCAATCTGATTAAGGAAGTAGGTCGCAATCGACATGGACGACGCCGTTCCGCCGTCAACTCCGTTTTTAGAGAGGTGATAGATTTCAAACGGCTGACCGCCGACTGCAAGCGGGGTTACGCTGTTGTAATAATGACCTATAACGCCCGTTTCCATACACGTTTTAAAATGAAACTTTCCGGTCATGGATTTACTCATTATAGTAAGTTTCAGTCCTTTAAACAGATAGCAGCACCCCAGCGCGAGTAAGGCAAAGATAAAATAAATCCAGTTGTTTGAAAGAATACCTAAGATGTCGTCAAAAGAAGGGAGATTCTGATCCGTTGCGAAAAAATCGTGATAAAAAGTCCATGCAAGAACTGCTAAGACGAATACTACGAAAATAACGGTAAAAAGAGTTTTAAAGAATTTCTGCCGTTTTGTAACTACTTTATCCTCGTTATAT
The DNA here is from genome assembly GCA_944376035.1 of uncultured Clostridia bacterium. Taxonomy (GTDB): domain Bacteria; phylum Bacillota; class Clostridia; order Christensenellales; family Borkfalkiaceae; genus UBA1259. The sequence continues at coordinate 6,528 of CALWBJ010000137.1, forward strand.
CCGAGGAGTTTATGCATAACAAGTTGTTTACCGATACTTTTCTGTGAATTTTTCTTTATGGTTTCTTCAACTTCCAAGACCACTTGTTCCGCATGGCTTTCTGCGTTATAGTTATAGTCTGCCGGTAAATCTTCCGGCGGAACTTCCACGATTATGGGTTCTGCCGTGTGTTCGTCCATTTCTATTTTGTTTACTACGGGCGTTTTTTTGTTTTTTCTCATAAATATATACATTTTACTTAAAATTGCCGTAAATGTCAAACGAAATACTCTTATTGGTCAAAAAACTTGACTTTTATTTACGGTTAATATAAAATCAAATATACAGTGTCGGAGGATAAATATCTTGAAAGAAAAGCCGAAAGTATTTTTTACTTTTGTAGAGGCGGGCATGGGGCATATCATACCCATGAACGGTATTTATAAAGCGTTCTGTGAAAAGTACGGCGATAGTTGCGAGACAGTGAAGTCATATGTTTTTTCTTCCAGTCCGAGCGCGGAGGTCCGCGCTATGGGTACTGCGCTCGCAGCGCATACCAAAAGGGTGGCTAACGATAATTTTTATAATTTCATAGAGGCGGTGTCTTACGGATTTTCTTCAAAAACGACCTTGAAAATTCTCGATACACGATTCAGTAAAGCAATAAAAATCTTTTCGTCCGAGTTAGAAAAAATAAACCCCGATCTGATAGTATCTTCCTATTATATGCCTTCGCATATAGCCGCAAAGACTAATAGGGCGGGACAAACCCATACCCTGATAGCGACATATTCGCCCGACCCTTATATATATCCCGCATGGGACAGAGACTGCGACCTTTTTATCGTCAACAACGACAATGCCGAATATATGGCGCTTAAAAAGGGGTTCTCGGAAGATTCGGTCAAAAAAATTCCTTTTGTATACGACGAAAAAATAACCGATTCCAAACTTACCAAAGATGAAGCCCGTAAAAAGACGGGTATAGACGACAAGTTTACAGTACTATTCACAAACGGCGCTTACGGCACAAAACGTACCGGCAGGCTTTTGGAGAAACTTGTTGACGCCGACCTCGGCATAAATCTTATAGCGGTATGCGGCAATGATAAAAGTATGCTTGATAAAGTCATGCGCTTAAAAGAAAAAAACAGCGGTACGCATATCATTGCGACGGGGTTTACCGATAAACTTAACGAGTTCATGCTTGCGAGCGATATCGCTATCGGAAAGGGCGGCTCTAATACCATTATGGAATCCGTTTATCTCGGTTGTCCGATGATAATCAACGCCGAGGCAAGCCGTCTGGAAACGGAAACTGCAAAATACCGCGAAAGTCAGGGGCTTGTTGTCCGTGAAAAAAATCCCGAAAAAATAATCGACTTTATTAAAAAGTGTATTGCAGATAAATCCGTTTTGGAAAATTACCGAAAAAGATTCAGACCGTTCATGCAGCCCGACGGCGCAAAAATATGCGCGGATTTGTTATATGACCTTCTGCAAAAAAAGTTCGGCCGGTAAAATCAATTATTTTAAACGTTTTTTACAGTTAAGGTTTAATACTATAAATAATATATATTAAAATTTAAATAATATTCTTAATATAAAAAAATAAAAAACAAAAACAAACGTAAAAATAAACACATTACTTTACTGATTTTAAAACATAAAATATGGAGGTTAGCGATTTGGACTGGCAGCAGATCTGGGCCACTGTTCAGGACTGGCTTACGCACACGGGTATAAAGATAGTCATATCTTTGATTGTGCTTTTTGTTTCATTTAAACTTATAAACGTCATATCGAGAAGATGGGCGAAAAAATCCGAAAAACTTTCCGAAAAAGGAAAAGCGGATAAAACCATTTCGCGAGTTGTCAATCATGTGGTTAAAATCTCGCTCAAAGTTGTTGTAACCGTGGGCGTGATAGGGTATCTCGGTATAGATACGAGCGGAATTGCCGCGCTTGTGGCGTCAATCGGCGTGTGCGTCGGGCTTGCGGTAAACGGCGCGCTTTCCAATCTGGCGGGCGGAGTGCTGTTGCTTATAACAAGACCTTTCAAAGTCGACGATTATATAAGTACCTGCGGACACGAGGGCACGGTGGAAGATATTTTCATGTGCAATACGAAAATAAGAACGGTTGACAATAAAGTAGTATATATTCCTAACGGCACGTTATCAACAAGTACCATTGTCAATTATTCGGCCAAAGATTTAAGGCGTGTGGATATAGATTTTACGATTTCTTATTCAAACGATTTTGAAAAGGCAAAAAAAATAATAGAGGAAGTGTATTCTGCGCACGAACTTGTGCTTAAAGACCCCGAAAGCACGGTCAGAATGAGTTCTCACGGCGAGAGCAGTATAGTTCTGACGGCTAAAATGTGGACTAAAAACGACGATTACTGGACTGTTAAGTACGATATGCTTGAAAGAGTAAAAAAAGCATTTGACGAAAACGGAATAGAAATACCGTTCAATCAACTTGACGTCCACCTTAAAAATGATTGAGTGCTGAATTTTATTTTATAAGCAACTATACTTTATACTTAAATTAAAATTTTAGTATTTTAATATATAATATTAATATTTTATCGATATTATATTAAAGATATATTTTGATATATATTGTGGCGGCTTAAATAAAAGGCGCGAATTTACGGATTTACGCTAGAGAGGATAAATAAGGAGCATTAAGCATTATGAATATTTACGAAGAACTTGTAGAGCGCGGACTTATAGCGCAGGTAACCGACGAAAAGGAAATCAGAGAACTTATAAACGGCGGCGGCGCGAGATTTTATATAGGATTCGACCCTACTGCCGATTCGCTTCACGTCGGGCATTTTATAGCGCTTTGTCTTATGAAGCGTTTACAGATGGCGGGAAATAAGCCGATAGTGCTTATAGGCGGCGGCACGGGACATATAGGCGACCCGTCGGGAAGAACGGATATGCGTTCGATGATGACAAAGGAAATCATTGACCATAACTGCGCCTGTTTCAAAAAGCAGATGGAGCGCTTTATCGAGTTCGGAGAAGATAAGGCCATTATGGTCAACAATGCCGACTGGCTTTTAAAACTCAACTACATCGAATTTTTAAGGGAAGTGGGTTGGTGTTTTTCGGTAAACAACATGCTCCGCGCAGAATGTTATAAACAGAGAATGGAGAAAGGACTTTCCTTCCTCGAATTTAATTATATGATAATGCAGTCTTACGACTTTTTATATCTTAACGAACATTACGGCTGTAATATGCAGTTCGGCGGGGACGACCAGTGGAGTAACATGCTCGGCGGCACCGAACTTATCAGGAAAAAGACGGGTAAAGACGCCTATGCCATGACTATAACTCTTCTTTTAAACAGCGAGGGCAAAAAAATGGGCAAGACCGCCAAAGGCGCGGTGTGGCTTGACCCGAATAAAACGTCGCCGTTTGAATTTTATCAGTATTGGAGAAACGTCGACGACGCGGACGTCATGAAGTGCATAAAGATGCTTACCTTCCTTCCGATGGGAACAATACGCGATATGGAAAAATGGGAGGACGGGCGAATCAACGAGAAAAAAGAAATTCTCGCATACGAACTGACCGCTCTTGTGCACGGTGAAGAGGAGGCGGAAAAAGCCAGATCTGCCGCCCGCGCGTTATTCTCGGGCGAAGGGGACGACGCGAATATGCCTTCAACGGAAATACCTTTAAGCGCGCTTACCGACGGAAAGATAAACATTGCCGACCTTCTGGTGCTGTGCAAACTGACCGCTTCCAAGGGGGAGGCAAAACGCCTGATTCAGCAGGGCGGCGTTACCGTTAACGGGGAAAAGATAAACTCGTTCGAGTATTCGGTAGATAAGAACGCACTCGCTGACGGCGTTAAAATAAAAAAAGGCAAAAAAGTTTTCCATAAAGCATTGCTTGAAAAATAAACTTTTACGACAATAAGAATATTTTTAATGTCTGCGAGAGTTTACAGTGTTTATTTAAAAGTGAATTTTATTAAAAGCGATAAAATTAAACTGAAATAAAAAAATAAAGTTCAATAAAAAAATTTAAATAAAAAATTGCAATAAAAAAATTTAAATAAAAAACAAACTCCTGCCGCGAAAAAAATCTTTTCGCGGCAGGAGTTTTAATTATATAAATTAAATTATTAAATTACATTATAAAGTTTTGCCAAACTTATTTTTACCGTTTTTTATAATCAGTTAATTATATCCACGGTGATTTTTGCAGTTTCCTCGGCGGAAATCTTAATCGTTACGGGATAAACGCCCGCGGTCTTTATGTTGGACTGCAAAACTATTTTCTTTTTATCTACCTCGATTCCCATTTCGGAAAGTTTGTCCGCAATTTCTTTATTGGTTACGCTGCCGAAAAATTTACCCGTTTCTCCGCTTTTCATCTGAATGGTTACTTTTATTCCGTCGAGTTTTTCTTTTAACTCTCTGTTTGCTTTGAGCATCTGGGCATGGTGAAAAGCCTCTGCGGCTTTCTGGTTTTTATTTTCGTTTATCGCCTGGGCGTCGGCTGCTTTCGCAAGTCCGCGCTTTATGAGAAAATTCATTGCGAATCCGTCTTTTGCTTCTATTATGTCGCCCGCTTTTCCGGAACCTTTGACATCTTTTAAGAGTATTACTTTCATTTTGGACTGCCTCCCGTACTTTATTTCATTTTAACCCAAACTTACAGAAATTGTCAATAAAATGACGTATAAAATTGTTTACACGGCACATAATAGGATTAAAGGAGTGAGTTATGAAAGGAAATTGTTCTATAAGATGTGACGTAACACAGTGCAGACACAATGTTGAAGGCAGTAACTGTAAACTTGACAGTATAATGGTTACCTGCGGATGCGGCGAACAGTGCACTTGCTGCGGTAACTACTCCGAAAAGTAATTTTTTCGGGAGCCTGCAAAAGATTATTTGGGTTATTGAGCGTTGTTTATAAGTAAAAATAAAAAAGTTAATTTTGCAGATAAGTAAAATTATTCTTATTTAATATTCCAAATAAATATTCTGTACAATAATAATTGTTTTAATGCTTTTATAAAAAGTTTATATTCGATAAAAATTATATTTTTAACGGAAATTGTATTTAATACTATATGAATTATATGTGTAAACTATAATTGAATTAAATAAGTATTTATAAATACTACTATATAGATTATATAAAATTTATATGAGAATTTAATGATAAGAAGTTAATATATATTTTATTGAAAAAGCGAATGTGTTAATGAAAATTATTTTTTATATCGGAATATAAAAACATCGGAATATCGGAAAAATTTTTGACTTAAAACAAAAAAATGAAAAACATCGGTCTATGTATGATTACATGAATAGGTCATATACGGATAAAAAAATTCTTTTAAAGATTTTATAAATTGACTTTCATAAAACTTTTAAGATTTTATAAAATGATTTTCATAAAACTTTTAATAAATTTTAATTTAAAACGCGCTTAGTGTAAAACGATAAAGAAGGCTGCAAATGCTTGCAGCCTTCTTTCCCATATATTATCAGGAAATTTACACTGAGCCGAGCAACTCACGGCTTCTGACTTTATTTTACCATAAAATTACAGTTTGTCAAGGGGGTTTTGA
>CALWBJ010000138.1 GCA_944376035.1 uncultured Clostridia bacterium
TATGTGTATATTTATTGAAATAATTTATATTTTATTCATAAATTTTATAATAATTGAATAATTTAATGTATATTTTTGTAATTATTCATATTATAAACCTAAAAAAAGAAATTTTCAAGTCGAAACTGCATTTACGCCGCCGCCCGCTATGACGGGCGGCGGCGTAAATAATGCAAAAAAGTATTTTTAATTCAAATTTTATTCATAGTTAAATTATATTGATAATTTTAATTTTAACAAATTTTAATAGGCAAAGATAAATTCAAAATAAAAATTTATAAAAGTATTCAGTTAAAATATTTAAACAATTAAATTCTTATTTATAAATACATAATCAAATACTTTTTTAAGATAAAATTTATAAAAAGGAAATGAATATTTTTATTATAAATATAAAATTCTTTCTACATGTCCTTTCCGTAGAAATCGTCGAGTGCGTCCATAATGGCAGAGTAAGATTTTTCCCAACAATGTTCGGGGACATCCTCGGTTACGCCTATGATAAGACCCTTTGCCTTAGCCCCTTCTTTTATGAGTTCCATAGCGAGGTTATATATTTTTTCTTTTTCCCATAAATGCGCGGGACTCGGAAAATTCAGCCAGAATACTTTATCGGGCGCTACCTTTATCGCCTCGGAAAGTGAATAGTTACAACTCGTATCATACGCCTCTATATAATCGAGTTTACTTGCCGCTATATCTTCAAGAATAAGTCTGTTATCTGCATCAAAGTGAGAACCTATGAATTGTTCGTTACCGTGCAGCACGTCTGCCGCATTATTATATACAGGCACGTAAAGATTCTTGAAAGTGTCTTTTCCTATTATATTAGGTACTACGTTGCCGCCGTAATTAGTGGCGGGAAGATTTGACTTTACGGCAAAATCATAAGTCTTTTCGTTAAATTTCAATAAACTCTCAAATAATTCTTCCACTTTTTCCCTGTTGTCTATCCACTCGTAACAGAACTTTTCCGTCCCCATGTCCTGGGCTATCAACTGTTGCAAGGGCTCGTACGGTAATTGCCCGCGTAAAAAATAATAGTCGGCATGATTTTTCATGTGCTCTATCATTTCGCCGTTGTAAATAAGTTCTGTATCCTCAATATAATATTTATAGGCTTTATAATCTTCGTCAGCCTTGATAAAATGATCTTTTAAATATGTACTGTATTTATTTATAATTTCCAGTTTGTCTATATTCCCGTAAGGTGTTTCGACAACGGTTTTTTTATAAATCTCGCCATTCTTTTCCGAACAGTCCACACGGACTTTGCACTTATTATTACGTGTACGGTAAACAGATACTCTCTTTATCAGTCCCATTCCCCTTTCCAAAAGTCTTTCAAGCGACTCACCCGCTTTTACTTTGTTTTCGTAAGGTGCGAAAACAGGCCTTTTACCGGAACGGTTACCTTTAAGCGTCTCTACTATCAACTCTGTCGTATTCATCTTTTTACCCTTGTCTATGCAAATTTCTGATAAAATATGTTTTTCCGATTTCAAAATTATAAACAGCAAATATTATTGTGTCGGCATTTATTAACTTTGCCTTTAATATAACCGGATAAAGTCAATTATGGCTTTTACTGACGTAAAAACCATAATTATTATAACCGCTTATTTGAAAACAGTCAACTTATATATCAAAAATTATAATCATTTATTATAAGGAATAATAAAAATCGCGTCGCCTGCACCGATTTTAAAGTCCAGAACGGTTCCGCTTTCAATCTCCCTGTCTTTATATATTCCTCTATTTATTATTTTAACAGAATTATATGTTTTACCCAAAGACAGACTAATCTCCGCGCTCTCTTTCTTTATCGGGTCTGAAGCGTTAATTATAAAATAACCGCGCAGGTTTTCCGTACCGTCCTTCATTGAATTTATAAGTACAGTACCTTTGGCTTTTATAACTCTGATACCTTCCTGTTTTCCGCAAAGCCGTAACTGTTCGAAATATTCACACCCCTCCGTATCTCCGACAACACGGGAACTCATATAATCGTAACTTAATACAGTTTCCGCAAGACTTTTAATTTCATCGTTTACAGTCTTTACCTGGTCGTAAAGAATTTTATTTCCGAAATTATCTATTATTGCGCTGTCGCACCCCTCTCCTCCATGGTCGGGCCCTGTCTGATTGGGAAACATCCAGTATGTATAATGTATAATATTGTCCACACCGAAAGACATTACAGTATTGATTTGCCATCTCACGTCATCTTCGTCAACATGTCTCAGTCCCGCTTTCATGGAATAATCCTGTACGCATATTTCAAGATGTGCGCCGTGTTTTTTAGAAAATTCAGACATTATCTGTAAATTTCTCAGATATGTTTTTCTTATAAATTCCGAATGGGCTCTTTCCTTAAAAAATCTGAAAGGATAGTCATCGTAAAGAAGATTTTTCGCTTTTGTTTCGGAAAAATACTTTCTTACGTATTTGTAGTATGCCTTCTCCGGATCATCGTTACCTTTTCCCGGCTCTTTACCCGTATATGCTTTTATCCATGCTTTCTCGTTCATATACGGCAGTAAAACGACGGGTATATAAATGTCAGGTACAAGCGATTTTAATGCTCTGTACACCTGTCCTACAGACTTCATCTTAACATACGACGGTTCATCGAAAACAGTTATTCCGTAAAAAGCAGGATGGTCTTTGTAAGGCGCGATCAGAGTCGCTACATACGCTTCAAGGTCTTCCTGAGTAGCAAAACGGCATCCCTTTCCTACAAGACTTTTTATTTGCCTGCCTTTATCCGTTACATTGCTCGAAAGATCGTGTATTTCCTGATGAAAAACTATCACCTTCAAACCCGCTTCAAACGCCATGTCAAGATTTTTCTTCAACTGACTGGTAGAAAACTCTTCGCCGTTATACGGGTCGTTTCCTAAAAGAAGCAACGTGTCAAGCCCGAGATCCTTATACTCTTTAAATCTTTCTGGCGTTCTGTAATCTTCACCGGTATATTGTGCTACGCCCAACTCGTCTACATAATGTCCGTCGGTAGGACCGACGTGCGCATACATGTTCAGTTTGTTATTTTTCGCCGAATAATCCGGAAACATATTCTGTATTCTCCTTAATTACTGCTATTATAAAATCTCTTAATATACTCTTAATATATTTTTAATATATAGTACATAAATTTACGGCATATAGTACATAAATTTACGGCGGTCAGGCACTATTCGCGCCTGACCGCCACGAACTTATCCTATAAACTGAATTTCTCCGCCCATAAACTTAATTATAGGGAATGACGAAACATCCGTCGCCACATTCGAGTTCAAAAGTGTAAGCGTTGTTTTCGTCCAGTTGCGCGTACGTTGTCTGTCCCTTATTTATCATCATCAAATACTTATAATCGGTATCAAACGTTAACTTCACCGAATCTTCGGTTTCATAATATGGATCGGTGAGATTCTGCACCATGTAACCGCGCAATTGTTTCTCGTCGTCGTACATCTGATTTATAAGCGTGGTTTCAGTTACTTCGATATCCGTTATTCCGTCAAGTTCCTGAACATCCTTTAATCCGAGGAAATATCTGGGAGGAGTCAGACTTGTAAAATCATAATAACTCTTCTGATAATCAAAATTTAAAATAACTTTTGCCAGATTCTGCGACTCTGCATTTACTCTTTTCACTTCATTGTATAAAAGTTTGTTGCCGTAGTTATCCATAATCGCGCTGTTTGCACCTTCTCCGCCGTATCCGGGACCGGTCTGATTGGGAAACATCCAATAAGTATAATGAATAATGTTATCCACACCGAACGATAGCGCGGTATTTATCTGCCATCTTATATCTTCTTCGCTTACTTTTCTCAGTCCGCTTGTCATGGAGAATGCCTGTATACAGATTTCAAGATTAGCGTTGTGCTCATTCGCATATTCTGACATGATTTGCAGGTTCTGTAAATATGTTGTCCTTATATATTGGCTGTCGTCTATGTTCGCCTGCAAACGGAAAGGATAATCGTCATAAAGAAGATTCGTGGCCTGCGTTTCCTCAAAATATTTCTCCACATATTTCTTATAAGCGTTAAGCGGAACAGTGTTCCCCGCTACCGCATTCTGCCCCGAATAAGCGTATATCCAACCCGACTCGTCCATAAATGGCAGTAATACTACCGGAATATATATGTCCGGAACAAGTGTTTTAAGTGCTCTGTAAACCTGCCCTACCGATTTAAGTTTTACGTATGTCGGCTCATCAAAAAGAGTTACCCCGTAAAACGCAGGGTGATCTTTATAAGGCGCTATAAGCGTGGCTATATGCGCTTCGAGATCCTCCTGCGTGGCAAACTGATATCCGCTTCCCACTAGACTTTCCAACTGTTCTCCCGTATTTGACATATTGCTCGAAAGGTCGTGTACTCTGAGGTCAAATACTATAACCCTTAAACCGACTTCCGCAGCCATATCGAGATTTTTCTTTAACTGGCTGGTTGCGAAATCTTCACCCATGTATGGGTCGTTACCGAGAAGAAGCAACGTCTCCTCTCCCATATCTTTATATTCCTGATATCTCTCAACAGTACGGTAATCTTCGCCTGTAAATTGTGCCTGCCCCGTTACGTCGGTATAATGTCCGTTTGTCGGACCTACGTGCGCGTACATATGTAAAGACAAATCGCTCGACGAATAATCGGGGGCTTTTTCCTTTAACTCTTCCTGACTGAGTTGCGCCGATCCTTCGCACCCGAATCCTATCAACATGGACAGCACTACCGCGAAACAAAGTGCAGCGCTTAATATTTTACAAAAAAATCTTTTCATTTATTCTCCTTAAAAAGTGGCGGGGAAGAATTTCAACTCCCCGCCACGCTTTGCGGTCAGGTAAATTATACTTTATCCACAAACCTTAAATTATCTATTGCAATCCAGGTGTTTTCATTTATCTCTGTCTCTGTAGCCGAGTAAGTAAATCCTATTCTGATTTTCTTAACCTGACTTAAACTTGCACCCGTGCCAGGATAAATGGTTAAATTATCGCTCGTAATGGTGAATGTCTGCCACTCATCCGGATTTGCCATGCCGGGTCTTATCTCGCCTATCGGTAAACCAGCCGCATCTATAAGCAACATAACTACGTTGGTATAACTTCCCGTTCCTCTCATGAAAGATATTTCCATATTTTTAGTAGTAAGATCTGACGGAGTTATAAATATCTCCACGCTGTTCTCCCAGCCGGGGTCAGGATTCGGATTGGAATTCTTTGCAGTAATAAACTGATAATATCCGCCCTCATCCTTCTTAATCTGTTCTATTACGACGTTGTTATATCCTCTTATGCTGTTAGACATATCCGAGTTAATTTCTTCTATGTCTTCCGCAGTATAAGAATGTACATACATATTGTCTATGGAAACCGATACGTCTGACGGATCAAAATTCACGTCCGTATTCCAGTCAGTTGAAGGCACTGCATATATTCTTACGCGCATGCAACTGTTACTCGCACCCATGCTGCCGTATAACGCCCCATAAGTAGTGAACGTTATCCATTCGCTTCCGGGGTTTAATACATAGAATCTTTCTGTAAGCGCTCCTTCAGCCGTTACAAACGCTATAGCGATTCTGTCCGAATTTGCACTGGTCTTGAAATCAAAAGTCAGATATCCGCCTCCCTCTACCGCTTCGAATTTAGTCGTCGGGAAATAGAAATCAGCAAAGTTATTCCAGAACCCGTTAACTCCAGGAGCATCGCTCAGCTGAGCAAAATCAGTATCGGGGTCTGCTTTCATTAACTGATACCAGCCGCCTTCGGGTTTGTTTACCTGTCCCATCGTTGCCGTACTGCTGCCGTCGCTATCGTATATCACATAGTCGTTAGAGCAGTCATCTTCTGGCTCCTCGGGAATTACACTTACGGCAAACTCTTTGCTTAAACCGCCCGCGTTTACCGTTATAACCGTTTCACCTTTGCTGATTCCGGTAACAACTCCGTCGCCGTCAACCGTTGCTATAGCGTCGTTATCGGATACGTATTTGAACGCCACGTCCGCCGCAGGACTTACTGTCGCGTTTATCTGTACAGTCTTGTTTTCCTTTATCGTAGCAGAACTTTCCGAAAGGGTAAGTTCGGGACTGACAGCGGGTATTTCTTCAAACGTATCGTATACATCATCGCCTTTTACATATGTACCTTCCGCAGTCTCACTGTATCCGTCTGCCGCATAATATCCGCCTTTTACATAGTCTTCCAGCGCTCCCGCTACTCCCGCTGCTTCATATTCACTGTAATCTCCGTTTAGTATACCGCTCGCTACCCGCACTACGCTGCGGCTCTCTCCAGCCGTCGAATAACTGTACGTTTCTCCGTCGTAAAAGTATGCCGTAGCCGCAAATCTTACATTGTAATTCTGCAAATACAGGTTTACTATTGAGCCCGTATAGCAATAACTTCCGTTTTCTTCAAATATCTTTTCCGCTCCGAACGTAAGATTTACCATCTTACCTCCCTTTACTCCGTTTATGTACGACACAAAGTCCGCTTCGCCGCTCTCTTTCTGTGCCTCGTACTCCGTAACGTAACTTTCGGGCACTATTATCATCCCGAATGTCCCG
>CALWBJ010000139.1 GCA_944376035.1 uncultured Clostridia bacterium
CGTTCACGCACCATACTATATAAATCTCGCTAATCCCGATGACGAGAACGCAGAAAAATCTTACGGTTATATACTGCGTTCGGCGGAAAAAGTAAAACTTATGGGCGGAAACCGCGTAGTCTTTCACCCTGCCAGTCAGGGCAGAATGGATAGAGAAGCCGCGGTTAAACTTACGCTTGAAAGAATAAAAATATTGCGCGACAGGATTTACGACAGCGGTCTTGACGACGTGATTTTCTGCCCCGAGACCATGGGTAAACTCGGTCAGATAGGTACGATAGAAGAAGTAACGCTTTTTTGCGAAACGGACAGAATATATATTCCCGCAGTAGATTTCGGGCATATAAACGCGAGGGAAAACGGCAGCCTAAAAACCGAAAAGGATTATCTTGACAGACTTAATTACATGATTGAGAAGTTGGGATATGAAAAAATGAAACATTTTCACATTCATTTTTCCAAGATAGAGTATTCTCTCAAAGGTGAAGTCAGACATCTTACGTTCGAGGACGATAAATACGGTCCTGATTTCGAGCCGCTGGCAAGCGCGCTTAAAAAACTGAAACTCGAACCTTTTATAATATGCGAATCGGCGGGTACTCAGGATACGGACGCGGTAAAAATGCAAAAAATATACGGCAATAATTGACTTACGGACAAAAATCTGATAAAATATCAGTTAAAGAGTGGTGAGTATGACCGACGGATTTTTGAATTGCGATAAGACTTTGTATCTTGTTACCGACAGATATATGCGTAGATATTTTTCCGGTATAGACGTGGCTGAGGGGCTTATGCTTATCGGGGAAAAAAAGATATACTTTACCGACGCGCGTTATTTTTACGCCGCAAAATCGGCGATGCCGTCAGATGTCGACACAAGGCTCTATAAATCTTTTGACGATGTTATAGCGGCGGTAAAAGAGTGCAAGGCGGAGCGGGTCGGACTTGATTACGAACATACTACTTTATACGAGTATGAAAAATACAAGAAGTTAGACGCTGTTCTTTTCGACGGGACGCCCGACCTTATAAAAAAGAGATATTTAAAGACAGAAGAAGAAAAAGGTTATATAAAAAAGGCTTGCGAAATAGCCGAAAAGGCATATTACGCGGCTATAAAAACTCTTAAAACGGGAATAACCGAAAAGCAGGTAAGAGAAGAAATAGTAAGGAATATAAAAAAATTCGGCGGCGAGGGCGAGTCGTTTGAAACGATAGTCGCGTTCGGGGCAAATTCAGCCGTACCTCATCACGTAACCGGGGACGACGTTTTACATGAGAATATGCCCGTTTTAGTCGACATGGGCGCATTGTATAACGGGTATTGTTCCGACTTAACGAGAACGGCGTTTTACGGTATTCCCGGCGAAAAATTTAAAACTTGCTTTAACGCGGTTCTTGAAGCGAACTTAGTTGCGGAAGAAAAAATTTCCGCGGGCATGAAAACTTTTGAGGCGGACGCAATTTCGCGCGAAATACTTAAAAAATACGGGATAGAAGAATACTTTACACATTCATTGGGACACGGAGTGGGGCTTGAAATTCACGAGTTTCCCGCACTCTCTCCGAGAACCGACGAAATATTAAAAGACGGGGCGGTGTTTACCGTTGAACCGGGCGTTTATTTTGACGGGGAGTTCGGCATAAGAACCGAAGACACGGTCGTCATTGAAAACGGCAGAACGGTAAGGCTATTTACCGACGATAAGAGTCTTTTGGTAATAAAACCGAAAAACTGAATGAGACATAGACTTTCTTTATAAGCGTGTAAGAAAGATATTTTATCGGTAATTAAAATTAACCGCAGAAGTTAATAAAAATCGGGTTGAAATATAAGTAATTAAAATATAAATCAGTAAGAAAAATCAAAAACAAATAAATTCAAATTATAAACCATATCAAGGAGAAAACAAAATGATATCAGCAGGCGATTTCAGAAAGGGCGTTACTTTCGAATACGAGAACTCCATTTATACCATTGTGGACTTTCAGCACGTCAAACCGGGTAAAGGCGCGGCGTTTGTCAGAACCAAGATGAAAAACGTCGTTACGGGAGCGGTTCTGGAACGTACCTGGAACCCCACCGAAAAGATTCAGGAAGCGCATATCGAAACGAAGAATATGACCTATTCTTACAATGACGGCGAGCTTTATTATTTTATGGACCAGGAATACAATCTCACACCGCTTAACTACGATCAGGTAGAAGACGCGCTTAAATATATCAAAGAAAACGACCCCGTCGTCGTTAAATTTTATAAGGGCGTTGCTTTCTCGGTTGAATGTGAGAACTTCGTTGTTTTAAGGGTAGTCCAGTCTGACCCCTCGGTTAAAGGAAATACCGCTACAAACGCTACAAAGGAAGCGGTGCTTGAAACGGGCGCAAAGATTCAGGTTCCTATGTTTGTCAACGAAGGTGAACTCATCAGGGTCGATACCAGAACGGGCGAATACATGGAGCGCGTCAAAGGCTGATAAAACTTTAAAAGTTATTTACCCGCAAATAATAAATATTTGCGGGTATTTAAATTTATTTTGTTTTTTTATATTTTAAATTTAACAATGTTTACGATAAGCGAATAATGTTAATATTTTTTATTTGCAATTAAAGATATTTTATTGCGAATGCATGATTAAAAAAATATTTGCACGATGAATTGTAACATTGAAAAATACGGAGTCAAACATGAAAACGGCTTTGATAACGGGCGCCAGCGGCGGAATAGGCATAAAAACGGCGGAATTATTCTTAAAAAACGGTTATTACGTGATTGCGCAGTATAACCGTAACGACGAGCCTGTTGAAAATCTGAAAAAGTCTCTCGGCAAAGATCTTGCGGGAAATATTTTTCCTATAAAATGTAATTTTGCCGATTCGTCTGACGTTTATAAAATGACAAAAGGTCTCGGCAAGCGGTTTCCGTTTATAGACGTCCTTGTAAATAACGCCGGGGTTGACTTAATTAAACTGATAACACGCACGACCGAGAAAGAGTGGGACGAAATATTTGCCGTCAATATAAAGGCGGCGTTTATACTTACTTCTTTTGTGCTTGAAGGAATGGTAGATAAAAAGCGCGGTAAGATAGTAAACGTTTCTTCGGTATGGGGAAAATCGGGCGCTAGTTGCGAAGCGGCGTATTCGGCAAGCAAAGCGGCGCTTATAGGTTTTACCAAAGCGGTGGCAAAAGAGGTCGCGCCGTCCAATATTAACGTAAACTGCGTGTGCCCGGGTGTAATCGATACTAAAATGAACGCGTGTTTTACTGAAGAAGAGAAAAAAGATATAATTTCATCTACGCCGCTTAACCGTATGGGAAGACCCGAAGAAATAGCGAAACTTATTTACTATCTTAGTTCTTCCGACGCGGATTTTATAACGGGCGAGGTAATAACCGCCGACGGCGGATTTATATTATGAGCAATAATATTAGTCATAAGATACGCACCGATGCAGATAAATACCCCAGAACGCATATAATCTTAATAACGCTGTTTGCGGTAGGGCTTGTTTCGCTTCCCTTCGATATGCTGTTTACGGCAATATTCGGAAATGATAAAACCGTCGTGCTCAGCGCGGAAATTTTTATAAGAGTTATTCTTTCGGCGGCGGCATTATATTTTTTATTTGTTTACGGATACGGAAAAATAATTTTTAACAAGGTAAGTTTTATCGGCATTTTATCGGTAATTCCCGCTTTCATTGTAGCGCTGAACAATTTTCCGTTTGTAGCATTTATTTCGCGGAACGCAAAATTTACGGCCGATACGGCAGAAATTATACTTTATGCAATATATTGCATATCGGTGGGCGTTTATGAGGAAACGGTTTTCCGAGGATTGATTTTTCCGCTGTGTATTGAAATATCGGGCGGTAAAAAATACGGCGTGTTCTACGCGGTTTTGATATCTTCCGCGATTTTCGGAGGGGTGCATTTAGTCAATCTGCTCTCAGACGGCGGATTCGGAGCGGTAATGTTGCAGACGGGTTATTCGTTTCTGATAGGCGGAATGTGTGCAATCTCGGTGTGTCTATCTAAAAATCTTTTTTCGGCGATTTTGATTCATACTATATTCGATATAGGCGGTCTTATATTCGGAAGCCCGATAGGTATAGCGCAAGGTTTTCAGTGGGATACTCTTACCGTAATATTAACTGCGGTGATAGGTGTTATCGTTGCCGCTTATATGCTTTACAGGCTGTTCAATCTTAAATACGATGAGGTAAAAAGTCTGTATAAACCTAATGAAAATTAAATTTTATAACTATATTTATAATTAAGATATAATAGTACTTGGTATAAAAAAAACTAAACCCTCGGGTCTTGACAAAAAGGCCTTTAATGGTGCATAATCAAAGGGTAATAAATAATTAAGGCGTTTCTGCCATAAAAAAGGCGGAGACGGAGGAGGGACTATGCTTACAGCAATTTGCGGAATAAACTGGGGAGACGAAGGAAAGGGAAGAATGGTGGACCTTCTTTCGCAGGAATACGACGTAGTCGTCAGGTATCAGGGCGGAAACAACGCGGGACATACTGTAGTAAACGAAAAGGGTAAATTCATACTTAATCTTCTTCCGTCGGGAATACTGCGCGATAAAGTCGTGAACGTAATGGGCAACGGCATGGTCATAGATAT
>CALWBJ010000140.1 GCA_944376035.1 uncultured Clostridia bacterium
AATATCGCCCGCGTTAAAATATCCGTATGGAAGAGGTATTACTATAACAAGCGTGCTCACCGCCGTAAGCGCCGCAAAACAACCCGCAAAAACAACTCTTTTGATTTTTGACTTTGCCGGATTTTTATATTCAGGTTTGTTACAAGCCCTTTCTTTCATAAATAACTTCTCCCGAATTTTATTAACTTATTTGATACAATTATATATATAACCGCTTTTTTGTCAAGTGTTCTATAACGTTTTTACTTTATCAGTCTTTATAAAATTATTTGTTTTTCTTTTTAACTAAATTCAGTATAACGTACAGCCCCACAAAGAGCGCGACAGCCCCTAGAATAACTGCGTATGAGACCCAACCCTGCACTTCCGTTCCGAAAAAATACAGATTACAGTCTATACTGTCTCTCATAGCGGTTATGGCACCTTGGGGCACTCCCTCTGACGCCATCTTTTCAAAAACTCCGCTCATACAGTGATTTCTGATAAGCGACGTGCCGTAAGTTCCGGGGAGGAACATAACGAAATCGGCAAGCCCCTTACTGAACTGGGAAATAGGTATATATGCCCCGCATATAAACCCGTACCCTGCCGAAACTATCGCGCCGACCGCGGATACCTGTCCTTGCGTATTGAGAAAAAAGTTCACTACCGACGAAAGAGCGGTGCCGAACATGGTCAGTATAAGAACGTCCGATATAATCAGCAATATGTCTGAAAAGGACAAATACCAGCCGACTATCGCAACATATATAAAGCATACCGCACAAGCAAACAATGTAACCGTAAGAGTGGAAAGAAAAGCGGCAACATAATAAGAGTATGACAGAACCGACTTCTTTAAGGGAGTTATCGAAAAGTCCTTATATGCGCCCGTTACCTTATCCTGAACCATTAAAAAATTCGAACAGAATGCCACCGTTATGCAACTCACCGCTATAAGCGATGAAAACAACTGCCCCGCGACAGCGCCGTTTACTATACTGTCGCCGAGAGAAAATCCCTCGGGAAGGTTAGCCGTAAAACTCGACCTGTAAATGTTTGAAAGGAAAGTCGCGTACAGGACAAGAAGTATTGCGGGGGTTATAAGCGAAGTGAAAAACATGCCTTTATCTTTAAAAAACATGGCTATGTTTCTTTTTGAAAGTGAAGTAAACGCGTTCATTGATTTCCTCCCGAAAGTTTTTTGCCGGTAACATTTAAAAATACGTCGTCCATTCCGCCTTTAATAATTTCAAAGTCAGTGAAAAGTTCGGGATATTTAAATATCAGATCGCGGGCCTCAGCGGTGTTTTTCACAAAAACCCTCAAAGCAGAACCGTATTTTTCGTACTTAATATTTTTTTCTTTTAATGTCTTTTCTTGGATATTATAAAGGGAAATAAAATCGCCCGTGTAAGCGTTTTTAAGTTGAAGAGGAGTTCCTTCCGCGGCTATTTTTCCGTCGTCGATTATAACCACGTAGTCGGCGCCCGAGGCTTCTTCCATATAATGAGTAGTCAGAAAAACGGTCATGTTGCGTTTATTGCGATAGCCGTCTATTACAGACCATAAAGTCTTTCTGGTCATCGGGTCAAGACCTGTGGTGGGTTCGTCTAAAATAAGTATTTTCGGATTATTGATAAGCGCGCGCGCCACGTCGATTTTCCTTCTCTGTCCGCCCGAAAGTTTACCGACGGCACGGGACATATAATCTTTAAACGAAAATGCGTTTGCAAGTTCGTCTATTCTTTTTTCGGCTTCGGATTTCCCTAAGCCGTAAAGGCTTGCTCTGCAAAAAAGATTTTCTCTGACCGAAAGATTCGCGTCAAGCACGGAGGACTGAAAGACTACGCCTATGTTATTTATTACGCTCTCCATGTCAGAGTCGATATTTTTTCCCGCTATTTCAATATGTCCCCAATCCTTTTTCAATATGCCGCACATTATGGAAATAGTTGTGCTTTTTCCCGCGCCGTTGACGCCGAGAAAAGCAAAAAACTCTCCCTCTTTCACTTTGAAAGAGAGATTGTCCACCGCAACTACTTCTCCGAAAGTCTTTTTCAGATTTTTAATGGATATTATATCACTCATTACAGTTTTATTTTCTCCTTAAAATTTATAGGCTTTTCCGCGTTTTCATTATATTTTTTGTTTTGTCAAAAAATAAAAAAAGTAAATGCTGTAAATAGATAACTGCTTTATATAAAACAGAAAACACAATAAAAACAGTATAAAAATCGGGAAGCAGAAAATTGCCTCCCGAAGTTTTAATTAAGTCCGCCTTGCCGATTAATTTATAATTTCAAGCCGTAGACTTAAACACTGCTAAACCTTGTTTAAGCGGCTTTTTGCCGAAAGGACGTACTTTTGCCGAGTCGCCTCCCCGCCCCTTATATGCCGTTCTTCAAGGTTCTTTTTCAGTGTTTTCTGCACTCTCCTGAAAAGGTCTTTATCTATGTGCTTCAACCTTTCGGTTACGTCTTTATGTACCGTGGATTTACCGAGATGAAAAATCTTTGCCGCCGCGCGGACGGTACAACCCGTCTCGGCTATATATTCGGCTTCCTCGATAATCCTGTCGATTATATATTCCCGCAAAATTTTATTTCCCCCTTTTTCCGTGGATAATAAAATTTATGCAGGTTTTCGACAAAATATAAACCGAAACGTTAAATTTTTATATTTTTGCGACTTTTTTCTACAATTTTGCTCACGCCGCACTGAATCAAACGGAAATTAACCTATATTCAGCCGCTTATTTTTGAAAACAGTTTTTTACCTTCCGTAAACACCAATACAAAAGTAACCGCGGTAAGTGTAACCGTAATACCCGCAAGAATACCGAAAAGCGCGACTGTACTTAACTTTACATAATAAACGATAAGAAAAAAAGCGATTGTAAGTACAAAAGCACAAAGCATTGTGAGCAGTAACGCCACGCCCTGTTTTACGGGTTTCACTTCGTTATCCCACTTTAACGTCGGGAAGCGTAAATCGAAAAGCAAACCTATATTCCCGCCTAAAAGCGCGGCAAATACCGCAATTAATATAAGCAACGTTCCATGTACGGCAGAGAGCGATAAGAAAATTGTGATAATAAGAGATGAAATAAGCGCGGGAATTGCATTGAATACCGCATTCACGCCGAGTTTTGCCGCAAAAAGTTTATTTAAATCTACAGGTGAGGTTTTAAGCAGCCATATACACTTTCCTTCGAGCGAGATCGAACAGGAAGTTGTAGGCGCAAGTATATGCATAAAAGTAAAAATACACGGAAGAAATACCGCTATTACCGCAAAAACTTCCTTACCCTCTTCTATCCTGGAAAATACCACGGCGAGTACAATAGCAGTTACAATGCTCATTAAACTGCCGAAAAGCGCGTTCACCGCATACATGGCGACAGAAAAAAGTCTGCCCGTTTCCTTTTTAAAAAGGCATTTTCCCTGACTTTGAACGCTGTAATTTTTCATTCTGAATTTTCCGATCGTCCGCTTTGAAAGAAGCATCGTGTTCATGCTTTTATATCCCTTACACACGGCAAAGGTAACAGCAGAAACAATAGCGGCGCAACCGAAAAACACAATTGCTGTCATACCCGTCCGACTCACGGCAGAAACGACGAGCGGATAAATAAAATATATTTTCCCTATCGAACCGCCTATATCCACATACTCTCCATAGCCCGAAAGAAACGAGAGCGCAAATATGCCTATAAAAAATATTATTAAAAGAATAATCTGTATAATATTTTTGCGTCTAAACCTTGCAGAAATAAGCGCGACCAGCGAGCCGATTATGACCGCCAGCGATAGCGAAAACGCGGGAAGAGAAAGTATAAGAAAAGTCGTCCTCATAACAATCCCTAAATCCGCCTCGCCGCCCTTCTGAACATACACAAACAGCGACGGCAAAGAAATAAGCGCCATAAATATAAGGTCGGCAACGTACATATAGAATAGTTTTGCAAGAACTACCGTATGCGTCTTAATGGGCATAGCCGATAACATTTCGTAATCCTTGAACCCGTAAAGTACGTTTGACGTCGAGTAAAAAGCAAAGAAAAAACACACGAGCCCCGATATGGAGAGCATTATGGGTATAATATCGATAATATTGCCGTAATAAACGAGTGCGTCCGCAAACATTTCAGAATAGGTATATCCGAACCAGATTAGCGCGGCGGCAAAGAGAAGTCCGACGAAGATAAGTCCCGAAATCCCCATGTTTATTCTTCTTTTCTTAGAATGAAGAAGTTTATTTATTCCGAAATAGGAAAGAAACTGTATTTTGACAAGATTAAAAAAATTACGCATTTTCAATCTCCAGAAATGTACTTTCAAGCGACTTATCGCCTATTACTTCCTGCATAGTGCCCTCGGCAACAAGTTTTCCTTTCTTAATTATCCCTACCCTGTCGCAGAGTTTTTCCGCAACTTCGAGGACGTGTGTGGAAAAGAAAATCGCTCCGCCCGCGTCGCATATATCGCGCATTATGCCTTTTAGTTTATGCGTGGCAATGGGGTCGAGTCCGACAAACGGCTCGTCAAGAACAAGCAGTTTGGGCTCGTGGACAAGCGCGGAAATGATTACGAGTTTCTGTTTCATGCCGTGAGAGTAAGAAGAAATCAAATCGCCGAGATTATCCTTTATTTCAAACATTTCCGAATACTCTTTGATTTTTAGATTTCTTTTCTCCGTCGGAACGCCGAAAACGTCGCTTATAAAATTCAGAAACTGAATGCCTGTCAGATGCTCGTAAATATCGGGATTGTCGGGAATATAAGCGGTGATTTTCTTACACTCCATAGGTCTTTCTTTAATCGAAATCCCGTTTATATAAATCTCGCCGCTTTCAAAACCGAGAGCGCCCACAACTGCCTTTATAGTGGTTGACTTACCCGCTCCGTTATGCCCGATAAAGCCGTATATCTCTCCGTCTTTAACCGTGAGAGAAAGATTATCTACCGCTTTTACGCTTCCTCCGTAAGTTTTGGTAAAATTTTTTATTTCAAGCATAAACTTCTCCTTTATTAAACAATTTTTATAACTCTAAATTTATTACGTTTTTATTTTTTTGTTTTTTTATTTTATTCACCCTGATTTGTCCCGATATATTTTAATTTTGAATTTATACAAAATAGAAAAACCGACAAATCGCTGAAATCCAAGGCAAATAATCTGTCGGTTTTTATTATATCATATCTGTAAGTTAATTAAAACTAAAATTTAATATAATTTAATATTTTTTTATATCGTTATTTAAGTGCCTAATCACGCTTAGTTGTATGTGTTTTATTTGAAATCACAAACCACAAAGAGTTATCGTGTTAATTGAAAGAAAAGCGGCATGTATTTAATCATGTATTTTTAGTTTTCACAAGCGGAGGTTTAAGCCTTACGTTTTGAGGGAAAAAGTGTTTTTGCGCTTTTAATTTACTCTCCGTAATACATGAATTCACAATAGCGCCGAGCGCCAAGCCCCACATGAGTATATAAGTCCACAATAAGAATATGACAACCGCGGCAAGGCTTCCGTAAAAGGCATTGTAGGAATTGAAAAATCTTATATAGAGCGTAAAGCCGATCGTTCCCGTTATTACCGTTACAAGGGAAATAAACCCGCCCGTTGCCGCCGTTGCAAAACTTATTTTTACGGGACTTATGAATTTGTTAAGTAAAATTATAATAAGGTACGCGACCATAATGACCGTGCCGAAAACAAAAAAGGTAAAAATTGCGTAACGTGTTTTAGAGCCGCCCGCAACTACTTTGTTACCGAATGCGAATAAAAGAGCAGTACCGAGAAAAACGCCGAACAAAACGGCAAGGGCAAGTATTGCCCACAGTCTCCGCCAAAGTCCGCGCGGATTTCTCTGTCCGTAAATATGGTCGCCGTCCGCCGACATTCGGCTTAAAAGCGAAGTGCAGGAAAATATTACGGTGAATAAAAAGAAAACCGTTATTCCGCCTGATATGTTTTCCGCGGCGGCGGATATAAGCGATATCGCAGGCGCAAACTCTTCGGGGAGTCTCCCCGATAATTCTTCGGTAAAATTCAGTCCGAACACACCGAATGCGGTAATAAGCAGGAAAAAAAGCGGAACTATCGAAAGCAGAAAATAGTAAACCCAGGCGCCCGCAACCGTCGCAAGACGCTTTTCTCTCATTATTTCCGCTATTCTTTTTACGGTAATAACCAACTTTTTTACCATACTATTGTTTTGTGTAAAAACAACGTTAATATACTGTTTAAGATATATTGCACCGAGTATATACTTAAAAATCATACGGTTTATTTTAAATGAAAGATTAAAATCTTATAAAATAACATCATAAAATCACGCCCGCACGGGCTTTCAGCCCGTGCGGGCGTATAATCAAACTATAATAATTTACTTTTTACATTCAAAAATTACCTGATAAACATACCTTACGCAAAAATACAGTTACCCCTACTCAGTCCAATACTTTCGTCGTTAAAATCGGTCGAAAAGTCTTAAATCAAAACTTTGTTTACGGGTTTTAGGTTATGGCATTTTAACCGTCTGAATTTTGGCGTAAATCTCGTCGTATTTATCTTTATAGAAAAGATTTGTGCCGCTTGTAGTTATACTCGCAGTGCCCGCCGCCACGCTCGACCTTAAAATCTCGGGCATGGACGCGCCGCGTTCTAATTCCACGCACGCCGCGGCGACCATACAGTCCCCCGCGCCGACAGTAGAGTTTACTGCTACGTTCGCGCTCTTACAATAATAACTTTCACTGCCGTCGGTAAGTATCGCGCCGTCCGCGCCAAGAGAAATAAGAACGAATTTAACGCCGCGCTCTATGTATTTTCGCGCAGCGCGCAGCATATCGTGCTTGTCGTGAATAGTCTCTTTGGAAAAGGCTTCAAGTTCGCGGAGGTTAGGCTTTACCATGAATATATCGCCTTTTAAAGCGGCATTCATGTTGTCCGTTTCGGCATCTACTATTTTTTTGACTCCATCGGGTATAACCGAAAGCACCTCGTTATAAAACTCAGCGTCCACGCCTTTGGGAAGGCTGCCGCTCATGACGGCAATGTCGCATTTTACCGCCATCTGACGGACCATCTCTATGAGTTCTATTTGTTTTGAACGTTCCACCGAGTTTCCTTTATCGTTTATCTCGGTTAGCATGGATTTTTTGTCTATAATTTTATAGTTTACCCTTGCGCTGCCCGGGTTGTAAATAAATCTGTACGCCACGCCTTCCTTATCGAGTTTCTGCTCGAAAAGGCTGCCGTTATCTGCAAACATAAACCCCGTGGCCATACTCGGCTTGCCCAGCCTTGCCACACCCATGGCAACGTTGAGCGCTTTGCCCGAATAAGTTTCGACTTTGTTTCTTACTCTGTTAAGCATTCCTACGTTAAGGTTATCAAGTTCTATCGTGCAGTCGATACTCGGGTTCGGGCATATTGTCAATATCATTATTAAGTCATCTCCTTATCGGAGCGTTCGCTCCGTCATTCTTTTTTAGCGTCTGCTATTATTTTCTCCTGCGCGGTAAAAGGCACTTCCTCATAGCGCAGGAATTCCTCTTCGTATCTACCCCTGCCTTGGGTCATACTGCGGAGGTCTGTAGAATATTTGAGCATCTCGGACAAAGGCGCTTCGGCTGAAATTACCTGCAACCCGTCCACCGTTTCCATACCCAGTATTCTGCCCCTTCTCTTATTCATATCGCCTAAAATATCGCCCGTATAGTTATCGGGAACATATATTTTAAATGAATGTACGGGTTCTAAGATAACAGGTTTGGCACGCCTTAAACCGTCGTCGTAAGCAAGTTTCGCCGCAGACACGAACGCCACTTCCTTAGAATCGACCGGGTGATACTTTCCGTCAAAAAGCGTGCATTTTAAATTGACTACGGGATACCCTGCGAGAACGCCTTTCTGAATTGCTTCTCTGAGTCCTTTTTCGACTGCGGGTATAAACTGTTTGGGAACGGCGCCGCCGACTACTTCGTCCACAAATTCAAACTTTCCGTCCGCCGCACCCGGTTCAAACCTTATGCTGACCACGCCGAACTGCCCTGCGCCGCCCGTCTGTTTTTTGTGCTTGCCTTCGGCTTCGACTTTTTCGGTAATAGTTTCTCTGTAAGCGACCTTGGGATCGCGGAGAACCGCCTCGCAGCCGAATTTGGCTTTGAGTTTTTTACAGAGTACGTCAAGTTGAGTTTCGCCCTGACCGCGTATTACCGTTTCGCCCGTTTCCGCGTCTTTTTCCACTTTGAAAGTGAGATCCTCCTCCGCAAGCCTGTTGAGTCCCTGGAAGACTTTATCCTCGTCGCCGCTCTTGGCCGCGGATATCGCCATGGTAAGAACGGGGCGCGGCAAAGGTATATCGTAGAATTTAATCTTATGGTTTTCATCGCACAGCGTATCGCCCGTGTTGGTGTTGTTAAGTTTATTGACAGCGCCTATATCGCCTGCACAGAGTTCGTCAACCGCTTCCTGTTTCTTGCCTTTCATAAGATAGAGAGTGTTTATTCTCTCTTTTTCGCCCGTTGTCGAATTGTAAACGGTCATGCCGCTTTTAAGCGTACCCGTGAAAACTCTCAGCATATTGAGTTTTCCCACAAACGGGTCGGCAACCGTCTTGAACACCTGAGCAGAGAAAGGCTTGCTCTCGTCGCATGAAATCATTTCCACGTCGCCCGTCTCAATATTTGTTGCGGGCACGGCCTTTCTTTCGAGCGGAGAAGGAAGTATATAAACTATCTCGTTCATAAGGTTTATAACGCCGAGATTCTGCGTGGCCGAACCGCCGAGAACAGGTATTACGTTTCCGTCAAACAGTCCGGTCTTGACTCCGGCTATTATCTCGTCGTTGGTAAGTTTGCCTTCGTTTAGGAATTTATCCAAAAATTCTTCCGATGTTTCCGCCGCCGCTTCGGTAAGACCTTCTTTAAGAAGTTCTACTTCTTCCGCCATGTCGGACGGAACGGGAATTTCCTTTCTGCCGCCGGGATTAAACTCAAACGCCTTCCCCGATATAACGCTCACATAACCTTTCATCTTGTTGCCGACGAGAATAGGCGTATGCATGGACGCTATTTTTTTACCGTATTTTTCACGGAAGGCTTCCACCGTTTTAACATAGTCGGAATTTTCCTTATCTATGCCGTTTATGAAAATTATCATCGGAACACGGTTTTTAAGACAGTAAGAAACGGCCTTTTCCGCTCCGACGGAGACCGAACCGCTCGCGTCGGCGACAAGTATCGCCGAGCCTACCGCGCGCATTGCTTCGGCAAACTCTCCCTCAAAATCGTAAAAGCCCGGAACGTCGATTATATTTATTTTTACGTCCTGCCAATATGTATAAGCGCAAGAGAGCGATATGGAAATACCTCTTGCAGTTTCCTCGGCGTCATAGTCCATGACCGTGTTTTTATCGGTTACTTTACCCAGTCTGTCTATGCTTTTGCCGTTGAAAAGTATGGCTTCCGCAAGAGAGGTTTTTCCCTCGCCGCTGTGTCCTATTATCGCGATATTTCTGATTTTATCCGCGCTTGTTTTGCCCATGATTAAATGTCCCCCTTAAAATATGCTCTTTGCCGTCAATCAGACGACCTAATATATTATAACTCAAAAAAGCGCATATTTCAAGGGGGTTTTAAAATTTTTTTATATGTCGGTTTTTTCACGAATAAAAACCGGGCGGATTAAAAGCCTATTTGTCGAAAACAAACGAAAGAAATTTTTATCATAAAAATAAGGCTTTTTAATCGCGTTTAATAATCGTCGGTATCTATTCTGCTGTTACCGCCGCCGAAAAGTTGCTCGCATGTAGGCGGAAAACCGCCGCCGTCGGACCTGTCTTGCGGTCCGCATTGCGGTGCGCAAGGATTACACGGCGGTGGACAGGGATTGCACGGCGAAGGTCTGTCGGGTCTGTGTCCGCCGCCGTGCGGAGGACGCGGCTCGGGCTTTCCCACCCTTACGCTCGGTGAGCATACGTCGCCGCACTTTAAATCCACCAATATTACGTCGTTGCCTATTTTTAAAATTTTACTCTGGTCTATGTAAAGTTCGGACTTGTCAAACCATCTGAACAGTCCCTTGTTTTTACGCTCGGGCACGGCGATTCCCGTAAGTATTCCCCTCGGAAACTCCAAAAAGAGATTGCTTACCTTCCCTAAACATCTCCCGTCCGCCACGTTTATGACGTCGCGCTTTCTTATATCTTTGAAACTTAAT
This sequence comes from uncultured Clostridia bacterium, assembly GCA_944376035.1. GTDB lineage: Bacteria > Bacillota > Clostridia > Christensenellales > Borkfalkiaceae > UBA1259. Next base: position 10,214 of record CALWBJ010000140.1, read on the forward strand.
GCCATATAATCATAATATGCGCGTCTGATTTGTCCTATTCTACAAATATCGATTAAAAAATCTACTTTTT
>CALWBJ010000141.1 GCA_944376035.1 uncultured Clostridia bacterium
TACCACAGATTTGTATGAACTCTTCTTTTTTTCTAAGTGTTGCACTTAATAGTATAATTCACCTAAAAAACTAACCCGCCGCCCGAATTTTCGGGCGGCGGGTTAAACTTTTAATATTTTTTATTAACTAAAAATTTTTTATCAGATAAACTCAAAAAAACTTTAATCGCGTTCTTAACGCAAGCGTTAAAATCAGATTTCGTTTATCTTATAAAAGTTTTCGCGGCAAGCACAAGTGCTGCAAGTATGCTCGAAATTGCCGCGATAATAGCGCCTACGGCAAGAGACCTGTCAAATATGCTTGTTCCGGACGCCGTAACAACAAAATTCGGCATAAGGAATAGCATAACCGCTCCGGCAATAAAGAGCAGTAACGCCAAACCGTTTATAAGCATGCTGCCTTTATTCGCTATAAGCGCAAGCACAAATCCCGCAATCGGCAACAAATACGCGATAAGCGCGCCTATGCTGAAATTAAGTACCGCCAACTCGGTGTTTTCCACATTATATCCGAATATAATCTGAAAACCCGTGTAAGAACCTATTTCCGTCCCTATTACAGGTACGGACGTAACTACGTTTTCCACAAATGCCATGCCCACCGTAAGAGCGGTAAAAAGCAACACTCCGAAAATTCCGTACGAATACAAATAATCTTTTTTCCTTCTTTTTCTGGCCATAACTTCTCCTTTTTACGGTTAATAATAACCGTATACGATTTTTTACCTCTTAACGTTTTAAGGTTATTATCTATTATATTCCCCGCCGCCCGCTATGTCAAGACTAATCCTAAAATAATTTAATAAAAATTATTATCAACAGTTAAGCGCGCCTCCGACTAAGTTATAAAGTCGGAGGCGCGCTGATTAAAATTCACTGTATTTACCGACCCGAAAAATATCATTTTATTGCATTTACAGTCTTGTAAGATAACTTGCAATATAATTTTATATTTTTCAAATTTTCGATATAATACCATGCTGTTTTTTTATTTTTGAATTTAATTATATAAGAAGTCTTCCTTCGGTGGATTCTATTACTTTGAACATTTCCACCTGTCTTCCGCTGACCGCGTCTATATAAACATAGTAAGTCGAACCGTCGTATTCTCCGCTGAATTCATAACAAAGTTTTTCGGTTGTCCTTCCCACGGGGACAATTACAAGCCTGTCTGTGGCTATATTTATATTATGAGACACATATCCTGCCGCCTGAGACGCAGTGAGTACGGGTTTACCGATAACTCTTTCGGTATGGTTGGTATAATATTCATTAGCCTCCATTCCGATGACCGTCGCGCTTGCCGCGCACACTCTTATCTTTATAAGGTCGGAATAGATTATTACTCCGTCCTGTTCGCAGGCATAATTTATGGTGTAAACGTTGTTTGCAAGATTTATCCATACGGGTTTCATATTATGAATACCGTTAAGACTTAAAAACTCATCGGCTTTACCGACGGCATATTCTTCGCCGTAATTTATATCGTCGCACATTCCGCCGTAATCGAACATTATAAGTTTTCCGCCTGTTTTGGAAATCTGCGCGTAAAGTATTTCTCCCTTAACGGTTGCCTGAACGTTATAACACTTGATATCCGCATTTGCTTCGCCCATACTCTCAACGTTTTCAAGTCCGTACTCTCCGAATATCTCCTTAAACCTGTCCCTGGCAGTCATTGCGTCTATTTCTTCGCCGGAAAGTCCTTTGATTTCTTTCCTGTCCTGACCGTCAGAGAAAGGTCCGTCATAAATCAGTTCGGGATAACTTACCGAAAGATTCTGAAGTTCGTTAAAATTGGCTATAACTATATTGTTTTTTGCATTTTCGTCCATTTTGGAAAAGGAAAAATCCGTTCCGATACTGTTTATAGTTCTCTGCAAAGACTCTTTAAAAGTACGGTTTGCATTATATAACTGCATAAGTCCTGCCAAATCTGACTGGGTAAGAGATTCTCCCGCAGCGATTTTGTTATTCAGATATTTTGAAAAATCGCCTATCTGATTTATGAGTTTTGTGGTATAGTACTTGCTTTCGTCGTGAAGCGGCAATTGCTGCAAATCATTCTCCGCAAGTTCGCTGTTTATGGCCGTATCCACAAGGTATTTTTGAAGAGCGGCCTTATCGCTTGTCGCGAGCGCTTTGCTGAGATTGAAATCGATATTATCTACCTGTTCAACCGTATCGTAGAAAGACTTTCTGTAAATATCTTCCATAATGATATCGTTTTTTTCCGGCATAATAAAAGTAAAGGTGAGAACGGAAGCAAGTACGAGGGTTACGCAACCTAAGGATATTACCGCCGCAAGCCAGCCGCCGTAATCTTTCCCGTTTTGTCTTTCCTTGGCTCTTTTTTCTTTTTCAGCCCTCTTTTGTTCAAGTCTTTCACGTTTCTGTTGAGCCTTCATTTCTCTTTTTTCGTTAAGGATTCTTTCCTTCTCGGCTTTTTCTGCGGCTATACGCGCTTTTCTTTCTTCGGCAGTTTCGTTTTTAAGCATTTCCATGCGTGCTTTTTGCGCCTCCGCCCGCTGCTGCCTGGTGGCAAGACGCTCTGCTCTTTTTTTATTTTTTTCTCTTAAAGCGGCAGCCTTGATTTTTTCCTGTTCGGCTTTTTTAAGCGCCTTTTGCTTTGCCGCTTCTACGCGCTTTTCGGCACGCATTCTCTCGCGCTCGGCTTTTGCACGCTCTTTGTTTTCTTTCTTTTCCAAACGCATCGCGGCTTTTCTTGCCCTTTCGCGTTCGGCATTTTTTATCTTCTTTGCTTTTTCCGAGGCTTTTACAGAAGATTTTTTCTTGCTCTTTTTTACAGAAGTTTTTTGTTTATCGTTTTTTGAGTTTTCATGCATTATCTTTTCCGCTTTTTCTACGGCGTTGTTTTTATTCTCTTCCATTTAAGTCCTCCTTATATGGCAAACACGTGTCTGCCGATAGTACCAGTGGTCTTTCTCGAAAAAATCCACTGACTGGTCGCGGTTACCGGATTATAGTAATACAATGCGCCGTAAGTGGGATCCCAGCCGTTCATGGCGTCTATAGCGGCCTTCCTAGCCGTTTCGTTCGGTGTAAGGTTTATCTGACCGTCGTCAACCGCGGTAAACGCAAATCTCTGATAGATAACGCCCGACATGGTGTTCGGGAAAGACGAACTTCTGATTCTGTTCATAACGACAGCGCCGACAGCCACCTGTCCGACATAACTTTCTCCTCTCGCTTCTCCGTAAATCAGCCTTGCGAGAAGGGTTATATCCGCATTACTGTAACCGCTTGTCGAACTGCCCGAACTGCTACTACCGGAAGTTATACCCATTGCGGCGAGCGTCTTAGGGCCTGCTTTACCGTCAACTGTAAGATTGTTTTTCCTTTGAAAATATTTAACTGCGGCAACCGTCTTGGAGCCGTAAATTCCGTCCACCGCACCGGTATAATATCCCCAGTTTTTAAGTTTTTGCTGAATGGTCTTTACAGTGCTGCCCGTACTGCCCTGCTGATACACCGCAGCGTAAGCCGGCTGAGTAACGCCCGGCGCCGCAAGCGAAGCAATCCCGAAGCCTACGGTGCAAACCATAAGAACCATAGCGATTGTCTTTAAAATTTTCTTCATTTTTCCTCCTATTTTTCTCTGCTCATAAAATCGTTTATTATGTCTATAATTTTGCTTCTGTAAACGTAATTTCCGTTACCCTCGGTAAAACAAAGGGGCGGATAAACCACACACCACCAGTTATCACCGGTACCTGAGCCGAGATTTATTATAAGCGCGTCGTAAAAGCCGCTTTCCAGAACCAGTCCGGCGTATTTACGCGTCGGAAACTGCTCGTTTTTCACTCCCGCATCAGAAGTGTAAGAAAATCCGTTTTCTTTAAGCACTCTATCCGCTACGTCTTCTATTCCGCCAAGCCGGTCGGTAAGAAGATGCTCCGCATCGGAAAAGGTTTTGCAGTCTGCTATAAACGGGGTGAGATATTCAACCACCGCTTCTTTAACCTTATACTTTACCGACTGATCGATGTTGTCGTTGGAATTTGCGCGGATATGTATTCTCAGATATTCGGTTCTCGTATTGTTTTCCGTGAGAGTTAAACCCACCGCGGACAAAATTATTATGGCTAAACCAAGAAAAACTATGCAGATTTTTTTCATTTTCAATTAACTCCGTCATATTTTGTTATTCAACACACAAGTTATTGACGGATATTTTAATTTTTATACTTTAATTTTTTATTTTTACACAACATATTTTATAAAATATTATTCATGCAGAGTAGGTATTTTTTCCATGCTGATTTTTTGCTTATTCTGAGTTGCGATAAAAATTCGCTCACTTTGTCAGAAGTGAAACTTAGTATCTTAGCAATATCTTATTATTTTATAAAACCATGATTTTTGCTATCATCTGCAACTTCGATAATGAAATTATGAAAATTTATTTTTATCATTTAATTAAAACGATTTAAAAAATATTTACGGCGGTGCGCCCGAAAGCAATTTGCTTTAGGGCGCACCGCCGTATTTTATTTACAATCTGAATTTTATTACTGACTTTTTTAAAAAAAGAATAAAACCCTATTACTTATTTATGATTTTTTAATTATAAATCAGTATCAAATCCTATAAAATTTTAAAACTTCGTTTTATTCATGATTTTATTGTTTATAAAACTAAAAATTAAATATTTACGTCTTATATTTAAACAAAAAAATCAAGAAATCAAAAGGTTTATTCTTCTATATATTTCTGCGCTATTTCAGCCGCTAAACGGCAAAGTTCCGCACAGGGACGTTTTTTATAATATTCCGCAGTTCTTTTTTCGGGACAGGGCGAAGTGTCGCTCGCGCAAGGTCCTTTAAGAAGTTCTGCACATATCAAAGACCCCGTTTCGGCTTTAAACTCGGCACACGCTTTCTGAACTATTACATAAATCCCGCCCTTGTCTTCCCCGTCGGAAAGAAGCGCGCTTAAAACCATCGTCATTCCCGATACCGCACCGCATACAAGTCTCTGGCGCGAAAGTCCGCCTCCGAAACCGATTGACAGTTTTTTCAGTTCCGCCTCTTTTACGCCTAAGCGCGCTTCAATAAGGTCCTTGAATGCACAAACAACCGCGACCGTGCAGTTATATCCCTCTTTAAATAATTTCTCCGCTTCTGCCCCTCTGTCCATAATTTTCTCCTTGCCTGTTTCTAAATGCTAACTATATTATGTTATATTTATATTTATATTATTTACATTTCTATTATATTAACGTTTATAAACTACTTATTCAGTATCTGATTTTCCCTTTAAAATTCAAAAAGCAATAAACACCGTTTACTGCTTCCTGAATAATATATGATAAGGGGGAAAATGATGAGCAATTTTTGTTTCAAAAGCATCACTTGCTCTTGACACTAACAATATACGCTTTTATTATTTTTTTGTAAAGCGTTTTTAACCCCTTTTTTAAAAAATTTTTAAATTTTTATAAATTTTTTTCTTCACTCGTTCCGTTTTGTAAATTTTTCACATTTTTTGAAAAAAATTAGCAAAAATCAAAGGTTTTTGTATGTTAAAATTTTACAGTTTCATAATAAATATAAAAATAAATTTATTTTAAATTAAAATATTTGATTTTTGACCTCCCCGCCCTATTTGATTTTTAAATTTTTGATTTTTATTATTTTTTAATG
>CALWBJ010000142.1 GCA_944376035.1 uncultured Clostridia bacterium
GGCGTCTGTTGTAGCGAGCATATTTTTTTCGGGAGCGCTTTTAAAGCCGCTCGAAACGGTAAAAAACAGTATTGCAAGGATAGGTAAAGGGAATTACCGTCAGATTACGCCGGCAACCGAGGATGCCGACATAAATAATATGCTTGTCAGCATAAACGATATAAGTTCGAGGCTTGAACAGTCAATCAACGACGCGAGGAATGAAAAAGACAAACTTGATTATATATTCAACAACGTCTCGGACGGGATTATAGTCTTTGATAAAGACATGACCATAACAGCGGCAAACCGCGTTACGGAAAATATTTTCGGCATAAAAGAATGTATAGGAAAGACTGCCGCGGTTTTCACATCGGACAAAGCCTTTCTTGAAGCGGTAGAAGACTGTTCGGTTAATAAAAACGACAGCGTATTCCGATTAGAGACGGAAAACGCGTATTATCTTTGCTCGGTGAGAAATACCGAAAGCGGAATGGTGATAGTTGTTCTGACCGATATTACGGCGTCGGAAAAGAGCGAAGAGATGCGCTTGCAGTTTTTTGCCAACGCGTCGCACGAACTGAAAACTCCGCTTACGGCGATAAAGGGTTTCAACGATATGGTAACTCTTTCGTCCAAGGATCAGAAAATAAAAGAGTATTCTGAAAAGATAAGCAAAGAAACGGACAGAATGGTGCTTCTTATAGACGACATGCTTAATTTAAGCAAACTGGAAAACTCTTCCGCGCCCTCGGATGCGGCGGAGGTGGATCTGAAAGAAATCGCAGACGAAGTATCTGAAAGTCTTACGCCCCTTGCAATGGAGAGAAAAGTAACGCTTTCCGTAACGGGCAGCGCGCGCGTGCGTGCGGAAAGAGAGCACATGTACGAATTGATCAAAAACCTGTTTGAAAACGCTATCAGATATAATAAAGAAGGCGGAAAGGCTGAAATCATACTTACCGAAGAGCGCGGAACAAGCAAACTCGAAGTAAAAGATAACGGTATAGGAATAGACGCCGAACATCAGGGGAGAATATTCGAACGGTTTTACAGAGTGGATAAATCACGGTCCCGCGCCACGGGCGGAACAGGACTCGGACTTGCGATAGTCAAACATATATCCGAACTTTACGGAGCGGAAATAGATCTTAAATCAAGACTTGGCGCAGGAACGGATATAACGGTGAGTTTTAAAAATAAAAACCGCTGAAAACAAGAAAAGATTGTTTAGAAAAAAAGTCAGATTAAATACTGACTTTTTTGTAATTAAATGTTTTTTCAAATAAGTTGTAAATAAAAATACATTTTTAATATTATGGGATGAGAAAAATGAAGAGAGTAAATTTCGGAAAAACGGGTGAAAAAGTTTCTGCCGTTGCAGTCGGGTGCATGAGGTTTATCGGTCTTGAAGAAAGTAAGAGGCGCGATTTTATTTCATGTGCACTGGATAACGGAATGAATTTTTTTGACCATGCGGATATATACGGCGCGGGTGAATGCGAAAGCGTTTTCGGCAAGGAGATAAAGGCGCTTAAAATTCCGAGGGATAAAATTTTCATTCAGTCAAAATGCGGAATAGTACCGCACGTAGGATATGATTTTTCCAAAGAACACATAATAAAATCGGTAGAGGGAATACTAACGCGTCTCGATAACGATTATATAGATTCGCTTTTATTGCACAGACCCGATACTTTGATGCATCCCGAAGAAGTTGCCGAGGCGTTCGACTTATTTGAAAGAAAAGGAATGGTCAGACATTTCGGCGTTTCGAACATGAATCCCATGCAGATAGAACTTCTGAAAAAATATGTAAAACAGGACATATCGGCAAATCAGATGCAGTTTTCTCCCGCTCATGCGGGTATGGTGGCGAGCGGTATAGAAGCCAACACTCTGTTTGAGGGAAGTGCTGACCGCGACGGACATGTTCTGGAATATTGCAGACTGAAAGATATAACCTTGCAGGCGTGGTCGCCGTTTCAGTACGGGCTTTTTGAGGGAGTGTATCTCGGTAACGAAAAATTTGCCGCTCTTAACGAAGAGATAGAAAAAGTTGCTAAAAAATATAATTTAACAGCCGAGGGTGTGGTATGTGCCTGGATATTGACCCATCCCGCCGATATGCAGATAATAACCGGAACCATGAATAAAGAGCGACTATTGAATATAGCGGAAGGCGCAAAGGTAAATTTAAATAGAAAAGAATGGTACGATATATATTTATCCGCCGGATACAGGCTACCTTAAAATAATTTAATAAGAGAAAAAACTATTGCCCGACATATAAAATCCGTACATAAAAATCCGTAAACTGCACAGAATATTTTTATGATAAACGGAATGGGCGATTGGAACAACTTTACAGGTGGTTTGAATAACCGACTTAATGCTTATCTTTTTCCTTATCTGGCGGAGGCTCTCTCCGGAAAACGTAAAAAGAAAGAGGAAGAGGAGAGGAAAAAACAAGAAAAAGCGTAAATCGGGGAAAATACCAAACGGTTGAGCGCGCATCGGACGCTCAACCGTTTTATATAATGAGGTTTGTTTAATCTCACTGTTAAGGCTTAAAAGACTTATAATAAAACAAAAGAAAAGTTAATGAATTTTATATTAAAATTTCAGTTTTAATGTTTTTTGTATTCTTCGCCTTTTACTAAAAAATCGATTGACACCTTAAAATAATCGCTCATGGCGACAAGAAGTTCGAGACAGGGTTCGTTTCTACCTGTCTCGTAATGAGAAAGCGCTTCGCGTGAGATATGCAGATCCATAGCGACTTTTTCCTGATTGAGGTGTCTTGCTTGTCTTAATTGTTTCAATCCTTTTAATTTCATAAATTTACCTTGACAATATTGTAACATTCCGTTACAATAATATTTGGTATATTTTGTAACATTTTGGGGTATTAAGGAGAGTTGATGGAGGATCTTAACAAGATATCTCTTGCGAACCTGAGAAAGATAGGAAGAGAGTTGAACTTATCCAATCCTACAGGTATAACCAAGAGAGAACTTATAAATCAGATAACCGCTACTTTGGGCGGAGACGGAAGATATCTGAAAAAGAATAGGCGCGGCAGACCGTACATGGTGGGATATTCCGAAAATATTTTATCTGACAAGGCAGGTTTAATAGGGCAGGAGCAAACCGAGGTATGCGGGGAATTCGGGAAAGACGGCGAACTCGCAATGTCTCCTAAGGAATTGATGGATATTATAAAAAAGCGTTTGTACGAACATGCCGAAGAGAATAAAAGAAGAGAAATAAAACTTATAGACGATATATTTGATGAACTTAATAATTTTTTCGAAAAAAGAAAGTAGAGAAAAAAGAGAAAATAAAACGTAAAGAGAGATTTTAAATCAGAAAAAAGATAATAAAGGCTGAAAATATTTTTGCAATGATTCAGTGACAAAACTTGCCGGTGCCCCGTGAATATTTCACGGGGCACCGGCGCTTTAAAAATATTGCCGCTTGGTTTATTGAATAGAAAGACTTAAAATGTTTCATTATAAACGCTGTAAAAGTAAAGATCGAATCAACGGTTTTTGAAAAGAATAATGTTGTAAAAAATTGTTGCCATCGCTTGAAAAAAAACACAATATATTGTATAATATTTAATAACAACGGTATAAAAAATACGAAAAAGAGAGAAATTACAAAGAAAAAAACAGGCGTCAAACGCTTATGTTTTTAAAAACGGTAAATAATTTAATCGGGAGAAACAATGGCAAAGAATACCTATAAAGCGGAAGACATTAAGATACTTGAAGGTTTGGACGCGGTCAGAATGCGTCCCGGTATGTATATAGGCACGACCAGTTCCAAAGGTTTGCATCATATTCTTTGGGAGATAGTGGATAACGCCATCGACGAAGCGGCAAACGGATTTGCCGACAGGATTGAAGTGGTTCTATATAAGGACGGCAGTGCCTCGGTTGAGGATAACGGCAGGGGTATACCTACCGACATACATTCCAAAGCGGGCGTATCAGGCGTTCAGGTTGTATTCACTCAACTTCACGCGGGCGGAAAGTTCGGCTCGGATAATTATAACTATTCGGGCGGTCTTCACGGAGTCGGTGCGTCGGTTACCAACGCTCTTTCCGAATGGCTTAAAGTACAGGTCTATAAAAATACCGTTTATGAAATGGAATTCAGAAGTTTTCCCGACCCGAAGACCGGTAAAATAAAATCGGGAGTACCTGTTGCGCCACTCAAAGATACAAAAGTCAAAACAAAAAAGAAAGGTACGTTCGTCCGTTTTAAACCCGACGCGCGTGTTTTTGAAACAATAATTTTCAATCCCGAAACAATACTAAAAAGGTTAAAGGAACTCTGTTTTCTAAATAAAGGGCTGGAAATCAGTTTTTACGACGAAAAGACCGATTTCCGTCAGACATTTAAATACGAAGGCGGTATAGTCGATTTCGTAAAATACTTAAACGAGGGTAAAAACACATTATATGCCGAACCTCTTTACGCAAAGGCGGAAAAGGACGGTATACTCGTTGAGTTTGCTATACAGCATACCGACGCGTATGTGGACAGTATATATTCTTATGTTAACAATATACCGACGGGCGAAGGCGGAATGCACGAGACGGGATTCAGGTCGGGATTTACAAAAGCCTTTAACGACTATGCGAGGGAAAAGAATTTCCTTAAAGACAAGGACGACAATTTCCTCGGGGACGATTTTAAAGAGGGACTGACCGCGATAATATCGGTAAAAATGCAAAACGTACAGTTCGAGGGGCAGACCAAGACAAAACTCGGCAATCCCGAGGCGCGTCCTGCCGTTGAAAGCGTAACGGTAAGCGAACTCGGCGAACTGATGAAGAATAAAAAACTCGCCAAGACTTTCGAGACCATACTGAACAAGGCGTTTGCCGCTGCCAAGGCAAGGCTTGCAGCCAAGAAATCAAAGGAGATTGCGCGCGCGTCGAGGAGTATAGATTCACAGAATCTTGTCGGAAAACTTGCGTCTTGCTCGGGGAAAAAACCCGAACTCAACGAACTTTTTATAGTTGAGGGCGATTCGGCGGGAGGCAGCGCTAAACAGGCGAGAATGCGACAGTTTCAGGCTATTTTACCGCTCAGGGGTAAACCTTTGAACGTGGAAAAGAAGAAACTCGAACAGATTTTGCAAAATGAAGAGATAAGGACGATAATAAGCGCGCTCGGTACGGGAATAGGCTCGGAGTTTGATTTGGACAGTTTAAGGTATCACAAAGTTATAATACTTGCCGATGCCGACCAGGACGGCGCGCACATACGCTCTATACTACTGACATTCTTTTTCAGGTATATGCGCGAACTTGTTAACAACGGGCACGTATATATAGGTATGCCTCCGTTGTATAAGGTATATAAGGATAAGTCTAATGTAGCAGAATATGCTTATGACGACAGCGAACTGCAAAAAGCCATAGATAAGGTCGGCAAGGGATATCAGATACAGCGCTATAAAGGTCTCGGCGAAATGGACGCTTCGCAATTGTGGGAGACTACGATGAATCCCGAGAGCAGGTCTTTAATGCGGGTAACTATAGACGACGCCGCGGAGGCGGACAGGCTTATAACAGTACTTATGGGTGACGAAGTGGCGGCGAGAAAAGCCTATATTTTCGAGCATGCAAACTTCAATAAAGAAGACAGTTTTGCAAAGATGAAGCGTTCTTAAAAGATAATCGTAAAAGGTAGCATAAAATGGAAAAGGATAAAGGATTGCTGTTCAGTTCGCTGGACGAAGTACTGAAAAACTCAATGATACCGTATGCGGAAAACGTCATACTCGACAGGGCGCTTCCGCGTGTGGAAGACGGGCTGAAACCTGTTCAACGCAGAATACTTTACGCTATGTACGAGATGGGACTTTATCCCGACAGGCCGCATAAGAAATGCGCGAGGATAGTCGGAGACTGTCTCGGTAAATATCATCCGCACGGGGACACGTCGGTATACGACGCACTTGTCAGAATGGCGCAGGACTTCAATATGAGAATGCCGCTTGTCAACGGACACGGCAACTTCGGAACGGTGGACGGAGACTCGGCGGCGGCTTACAGGTATACCGAGGCAAGACTCGAACAACTTGCGCTGGAACTTTTAAGAGATATAGATAAAGACACGGTAAACTTCAATCTGAATTTCGACGATTCTATCGAAGAGCCGGAGACACTGCCCGGAAGATACCCCAATCTGCTTGTAAACGGGACTATGGGAATAGCCATAGGTCTTGCGACGAATATTCCGCCGCATAATCTTGAAGAAGTCATAAACGGTACGGTAGCATATATCGATAATCCGAAAATCTCTTTAAAAGAGATGATGAAATATATTCCCGCACCCGATTTTCCGACGGGAGGATATATAATAGCGGGCGAAGAACTGGAAGAGGCGTACAGGTCGGGTAAAGGTAAAATAAAAATACGCGCAAGGGTAAATATAGAAAACGATTCGGGCGACAGGCAGAATATAGTTATAACCGAACTTCCTTATCAGGTAAACAAGTCCACTCTTTTAAAAAAGATATCCGATTTAAAAGAGGATAAAAAAGATTTGCTCGGCGGAATAAAAGAGGTCGTAGACGAGTCTGACCGAAACGGTATGCGCGCGGTTATAAAACTTAATAAAGACGCCGACGCAAAGACCATACTCGATTATCTTTATAAAAATACCGAACTGGAAATCACTTTCGGAATAAACATGGTGGCGATAGCGGGCGGTAAACCCATGCAGATGGGACTTTTGGATATAATAGGATATTATGTCAATTATCAGCGTGACGTAATACTGCGCCGCAGTAAATTCGAGTTGGCGCGTGCGAAAGAGCGTGCGCATATTTTGGAAGGGCTTATTATCGCGGTAAAGAACATCGACGAAGTAGTAAAAATAATCAAAAATGCGGATAACACTGCCGACGCGAGAGCAAAACTCAGAAAAAGGTTTGATTTAAGCGAAGTACAGGCAAACGCAATTCTTGATTTGAGGCTTGCTCGTCTTACAAAACTCGAAGTTACCAAACTTGAAGAAGAACTTGTGCAACTGAAAAAACTTATAGCCGAACTTACGGCCATAATAGCGAGTAAGCAGCGCCAGATGGAGGTCGTCAAGAACGAACTTAACGGAATAAAGAAAAAGTACGGGGACGACCGCAGAAGCAAAGTGGTTGTCGGCGGCGCGGAAATAAATATAGAGAAAATAGAAAAAGAATTGAAGCAGACAGAAGAGTTCATGGTGGTTTACACCGAAAGCGGGGCGTTCAAAAAGATACTGCTTAAAAGTTTCAAAGCGTCCGATAAGCGTTTCCGCGACTCGCTGTCGGGTTCTGATTTCATTAAGTGTTCGGTACAGGCTACGAGCGATAAAACTCTTCTTGCGTTTACAAACTTCGGAAACTGCTGTAAAATCGACCTTGAGATCGCTCCCGAAAGCAGATTCCGCGATAAAGGTTATAAGTTTTCGGAAATTTGCAAAGAAGCGGCGCGCGGGGAATATCCCGTATCATTCTTTGCGGTCGACGAGACAAAACTTCCCGAAGGGCACCTTTTGTTCTTTACCAAAGACGGGCTGATTAAAAAGACCGAATGGAGCGAATATAACATAATTAAGCCCTACTATCAGGCAATAAAACTGAAAGAGGGAGACAGCCTGATGAAAGTGGAACAGGATATTCCCGATACTACGATAGCGTATATAACCGCAAACGGATTAGCGCTCAACGCGTTTAAGGACGATATACCGGTCCAAGGCAGAGTGGCGGGCGGCGTCAAGGGAATAAATCTTAGCGACGGCGACAGTATCGTGTACGTTTCTCAGACAGACGAAGAGGGCGAATTTATCATTATAACCGACGGCGGATTCTATAAACGCGTAATCGTCGGAGAGATAGAGCCTATGGCAAGGTACAGGAAAGGTATTAAAATCTGCGAACTGGGCGGGGTAAACAAAATAATATACGCCGACTACGTAAAAGAGCCTTTCGATATGGTGGTTGTGGATAATTTCGGCGTGCCTTTCAGCGTCAATACCGAGGATATTTCCATAGAGGGCAGAACGACAAAGGGCAAGACTCTTAAAAACGAGAACAAAAAACGTATGCCCGAAAAGGTTTTCCGTCTGTAAATAATTTATAAATCATATAAAATTTATATAAATAAACAGATGAATACGGGGGAGAAAAAATGTTTTCATTTGATTTTAGTTTGCCCACCGAAGTATATTTCGGAAAGGGCGTTACGGAAAGTAAACTTGCGGAAACAATAAAAAGATACGGCAGTAAAGTCCTGTCATGTTACGGCGGCGGTTCGATAAAAAAGACGGGGCTTTACGATAATATAATGTCAATATTAAAAGAAAACGGAGTTACCGTATGGGAATTATCGGGCATTGCTCCGAATCCGCGCGTTTCTTCGGTGAGGAAAGGGATAGATATTTGCAGAAAAAACGGAGTTGAAGTTTTACTTGCGGTGGGCGGCGGCTCGGTTATAGACTGCGCGAAAATGGTCGGCGCAGGATATTATTACGAGGGTGACGCTTGGGATTTGTGCTCGAAAAAAGCGGTTATAAAAGGAAGTTTGCCGCTGGTTTCGGTACTCACTCTCGCGGCAACGGGTTCGGAGACCAATCCCACGGCAGTAATATCCAACGACGAAACTTCTGATAAGGTAGGCGCAACGTCAAAATTCCTTTTCCCGAAAGCATCTTTCCTCGACCCGACATTAACTTACAGCGTTTCCGCCTTTCAGACGGCGGCGGGCAGCGCGGACATATTCAGCCATGTTCTTGAAACGTACTTTAATAAGGGCGAAGATATGTTTATGCTTGACCGAGTTATGGAAGGAATAATGAAAACGGTCATGCATTATGCGCCCGTGGCGCTTAAAGACCCTTCTAATTACGAGGCGCGCGCAAACCTTATGTGGGCTTCGGGCTGGGCTATCAACGGGTTTATTCAGGGCAGTAAAGTCAAAGCATGGTCGTGTCATCCGATAGAGCACCAACTTTCGGCGTATTACGATATGACTCACGGCTTGGGACTTGCGATTGTTACGCCGAGGTGGTTAAGGTACTGCCTTAACGCATCGAATGCGGAAAGGTATTATTCGTTCGGCGTAAACGTTTTCGGCATAGACCCCGCGCTCGATCCGTTTGAAGTTGCTTCCCGAGCAATAAAAGCGCTTGAAGAGTTTTTCTATTCCGTTCTCGGTTTAAAGAGTAATTTTACCGATTCGGGAATAGGGGATGAAAAAATATCCGAAATGGCAGAAAAAGCCGCAAAAGCGCTTTCTCCGAATGCGTTCGTCCCTCTTAAAAAAGAGGATATAGAGCAGATTTATATTAACTGCCTGTAAACTGAAAGCAAAATAACTCTTAAAATAAAAAATTAAAATAAACTGCGTTATAAATTCGTTAAAAATAAAGAAAAATAAAATTTAAGCCGAAAACGGTTAAAACCGTTTTCGGCTTAAATATAAATTAAATAATTTAATCTTAAAATAAAATTCTGAAAATTTCTTAATGTATTAATAAATCGCTCAATAATCGGTTTTATTTTTTAATACCTTTTCCGAAAAGGCGGGTAAAAGTTTAATAAAATAATATTAAACGTTAAATCTGAAAAGGACTACGTCGCCGTCTTTGATTACGTAATCTTTACCTTCCGAGCGGACTTTGCCTTTTTCTTTTGCGGCATTGAAACTTCCGAGTTCCACTAAGATATCGTAATCGACTATTTCCGCACGGATAAAGCCTTTTTCAAAGTCGCTGTGAATTTTGCCTGCCGCCTGCGGGGCTTTGGTGCCTTTTTCGATAGTCCAGGCGCGTACTTCTTTTTCTCCGGCGGTAAGATAACTTATGAGCCCTAAAAGCCTGTAAGAGGTTTTGACCAAACGGTCAAGACCGCTTTCCTCGACTCCGAGTTCATTTAAGAACATTTTTTGTTCGTCGGGAGAGAGCATGGAGAGTTCTTCTTCGGTCTTAGCGCATATCACCATATGTTCTGCATGCTCGGAATCGGCAAAATCTATGACTTTTTTTACGAGCGGCAGACTGTTCTCGTCTTTCCCCATATCCTTTTCGCCTATATTTGCCGTGTAGATAACGGGCTTCGCGGTTATGAGGAAGAGGTCTTTTAATATCTCTTTTTCTTCATCCGTCGTTTCGAGAGTTCTGGCGGGGTGAAGGTCGCAAAGATGCGTATAAAGTTTTTGTAAAAATTCCGCTTCTATTTTATATTTTTTCTCGCCTGTTTTTGTCATGTTTACGGCCTTGTCAAGGCGTTTTTTAACAGATTCGGTGTCGGCGAAAATAAGTTCTAAGTTAATAGTTTCAATATCGCGGAGAGGGTCTATCACGTTATCGACATGAGTAACGTTTTCGTCAGTAAAACAACGAACGACATGGACGATTGCGTCAGTTTCTCTGATGTTTGCGAGAAATTTATTTCCCAATCCTTCGCCTTTGCTTGCGCCTTTGACAAGCCCTGCGATATCCACGAATTCAATTACCGCGGGAGTTATTTTTTTGGTATTGTAAAGTTTTCCGAGAACTTGAAGTCTCGGGTCGGGAACGGCGACAATGCCGACGTTCGGTTCAATAGTGCAGAAAGGATAGTTGGCGCACTCCGCGCCTGCATGTGTAATCGCGTTGAAAAGTGTTGATTTACCTACGTTTGGAAGTCCTACGACGCCTAATTTCATGATTTTTCTCCGAAAAGCAAATAATTTAAGTCGGTTTTTTGATGGTTTTATATTTTGTTATTCAATTATAACCCAAATTGTGGGAAATTTCAAGTTTTTAACTTGCTTTTTTCAATAAATGTATGCTATTATAAATAGAATGGAGAATTTTTAAAGATGGATTATAAAAAATACATTGCGGAAAAACTCAATCTTAAAGAATTAACGGCGGAAGAAGTATGTTCTTATCTTGAAATCCCCCCTGAAAACGACATGGGCGACTATGCGCTGCCTTGTTTTCGGTTGAGCAAAATACTTCGCCGTCCGCCCGTAAAAATAGCCCAAGATCTCGCGGCAAGTTTTAATTGCGATGAGATTATTTCCGAATGTTCTGCGGTAAACGGATATCTTAACTTCAAGGTAAACCGCAAAGGTTTCGCGGGTACGCTTTTAAATAAAATACTTGAAGAAAATGAAAATTACGGCAGTTCCGATTGCGGAAAGGGAAAGACCGTCTGTATAGATTATTCATCTATAAATATAGCAAAGCCGTTCCATATAGGACATTTAAGCACTACCGTTATAGGCGGCGCGCTCTGCAAGATATTCAGATTTTTAGGATATAAAGTAGTCGGGATAAACCATCTGGGCGATTACGGGACTCAGTTCGGGAAACTTATCGTCGCATTTAAAAAGTGGAGCAGTGTGGAAGCGGTTGAAAAAGACAGGCTTAAAGAACTGACGAGAATATATGTAAAATTCCACGAAGAAGCGGAAAAAGACCCGTCGCTCGACGATCTCGCAAGGGAATATTTCAGGCTTATAGAGAACGGGGACGAAGAGAGTAACAGGCTTTTCAATCTTTTCAAAAAGATTACGCTTGAAGAAGTGGAAAAAATATATAAAATGCTGCATGTCACTTTCGATTCGTATGCGGGAGAGAGTTTTTATAACGATAAAATGCAGCCTATAGTAGACGAACTGAAAGAGAAAGGACTTCTTAAAATATCCGACGGCGCGTCGGTAGTAGATCTTGAACCTTACGGAATGCCGCCGTGTCTGATACTTAAATCGGACGGCTCGACACTGTACGCCACCAGGGATATAGCCGCGGCGGTTTACAGGAAAAACACCTATGATTTCTATAAATGTCTGTATGTGGTAGCGTATCAGCAGAATCTGCATTTCAAACAGATATTCAAGGTGCTTGAACTGATGGGCAAGGAATGGGCAAAGGACCTTGTACACGTCGCATACGGCATGGTTTCGCTTGAAGACGGCGCGATGAGCACGAGAAAAGGCAAAGTGGTTTTGCTTGAAGACGTTATAAATAAGACCATAGAAAAGGCGCTCGCGGTTATAGAGGAGAAAAATCCTTCTCTTCCCGATAAGGAAAACACGGCGCGCGCGGTAGGCACGGGAGCGGTTATTTTCGGAGCGCTTTGTAACAATAAGATAAAAGATATAGTTTTCAGTTATGACCGCGTTCTGAATTTCGACGGAGAGACCTGTCCTTACGTTCAGTATACGGTCGCTAGATGCAACAGCGTTATCGCTAAATGTGAAAAAGCGGAGTTTACCGGAGAAGTTCCCGAAATCGGAGCGGAAGAATACGCGGTTATAGCCGAACTCGGAAAATTCGGCGACGTGGTGAAGGCGGCGGCGGAAAAATACGAACCGTCGTATATAACGAGATACGCTTTAGACCTTGCTTCTGCATTCAATAAATTTTATATTGCCTGCAAGATAGCGGTAGAAGACGATATGCTTCGCGCATTCAGGCTTGCGATAGTTAAAAGCGTAAAAATTACGCTTACAAACGCGCTTACTCTTCTCGGAATAGAAACGGTCGAACAGATGTGATAAATTTTATGTGATTTATCGCAGACCATTATCGGACGGAATGAGCGATAAAGCATAGAAAAAACTTTGTTAAATTGTAATTCGGTAAAACCTTATATATACTTTAAGACAAAAAGATTATACATTAAGTAAAGATATGGAAAAAAAGAAAAATGAAAACAAAGCGGTAATATTCGACCTGGACGGAACGCTTCTCGACACGCTTTCGGACATAAAAGACAGTCTCAACGCGATGCTTGTTAAGTTCGGGTTTGAGATTGCGAGCGACGATGAAGTTAAAAACTACGTGGGAGACGGGGCGAGAAATCTTGTAAGGCGTGCGCTTAAAAAAGAGGTTGAAAAGGAAGTTTTGGACGAATGTCTCGCTTATTACAATGAAGTTTATAACGGTTCGGGAAGTCCCAAAACAAAAGTTTTTGACGGTGTGGCGGATATGATTTATTCTCTGAAAAAAAGAGGATACAAACTTGCTATTTTGACCAACAAGCCGCAGGATTCGACAGATAAGGTGTATGAAAAATATTTAAAGCAGTTTGAATTCGACCTTGTGGTGGGGCAAAGCGCGTCGGTAGCGTGTAAGCCTGATAAAACCGCAACGCTGAACATACTTGAAAGTTTTAATACAGACGCGAGCAGGGCTTATTTTGTGGGCGACGGAGAAACAGACGTTATGACAAGTATAAACGCAGGTACGCGCGGTATTGCGGCGCTATGGGGCAACAGAACAAGAGAGCAGTTGGCGGCAGCGGGTGCTACGGTGTTCGCAAAAACCCCAGCCGATCTTGAAAAACTTATAAAACTTTAACTTAAATAAGATTAAGTTTGTAATTAAACAGAAAAACAAAGAAATTCATTAAATTAAAAACTTAAAAGTAAAATTAAGAAAAAAGAGAACAGAATAAATTTTCTTTTATGTATATAAAATAATTTTTTGTAATTAAATATACCGTCGCGCATACAATAATAAAGGTCGGTTAACGGCTGGAAACGGTGCGGAGAATTATTAAAAATACTTTGCGGCAAAATTGCCGTGTTTTGGAAAAGTTTATTTAATCAGATGCGAATAAATATAATAAAAGCGGACCACAAGGTCCGCCGTCAATATAAAAAGCGTTTGATTTTAATTAAGTCAGTTATTTATTTTCGCTTTCATTGAATAATATTTTAATTAAATAATTATATAAATATATAAGCAATTATATTTGTTCGGTCTTATTATTTTTCTTCCGAATCATGCGGGAGATGTTTATCCGGTTTAACTTCGTCTTTGTCTGTAATTTTTTCGGTATCGACTAAGTTAAATTTATTATCGGTAAAACCGTTGTCTTTAATATTTTCGTTGTTTTCCGTATTTTCCGCTTTGTTTATGCATTTTTTATCGGTAGGATTATTTTCGGGATTTTGCTTTTTCGAGTTAAATTTTCCGATAATATTATCTAAAAGTTTTCCGGCGGGGCGGATAAGAAATGCAGCCGCTATTACCATAACGATGGCTAAAACAACGATTACGACATAAGTTGTGTTTTCGGATAAATAAGTCCAGAAATTCATTTTAATACCTTAAAATCAATATTTAAAATAAGTGTAATAAAAAAACGCATATTAGTCAAGCGATTTTTGCAGGGAAAGCATATGAAAAAAATATATAAAGTTGCTATTATCGGCGGCGGCGCGGCAGGGCTGATGTGTGCTACCGAACTGCTTAGAGAATCAAGTAGCGTATTAAATAACTCCGATAAAGAAAGTCAACAAAAATCAGGTAACGGTTTTATCGGCGATGCGGGTATTGGCGACATAAAGGCTTTATCAAACGGAGATGTAATAATAATAGAAAAGAACGACCGCGTGGGTAAAAAACTTCTTTCCACGGGTAACGGTCAGGGAAATATTACAAATTCACATATTTCGGAAGAAAATTATTACGGCGATAAAGACTTTGTAAAAAAGGCGGTTTCGGTAATTAAAGAAACAGATTTAACTTCGTATTTTTATAATCTCGGGCTACCGTTAAAAGAATGTGAAGAAGGGAAAATTTACCCGCTTTCAAAACGTGCGAATGCCGTTACGGATTTATTCAGAGCATTCCTTTCGGGTAAAGCCGAATATGTTACGGGAACAACTGCAAAAGATATAAGATCGGAAAACGGAATTTTCGTTATAGATTGCGGTGATTTCAAAGTATGTGCAGAAAAGGTGGTTATCGCCGCAGGCGGGGCAGCGGGAAAGCAATACGGTACGGACGGGAGCGCGTACGCGCTTTTAGAAAAGTTCGGGCATAAAAAAACAAAAATATTCCCCGCGCTTGTTCAGGTTAAAACCGAAAGGGATAAAATAAAGGGACTAAAAGGCATAAAGGAAGAAGCGGAAGTTTTCGCTTACGATAAAGATAAGTTTTTAAAAAGTCAGAAAGGCGATGTGCTTTTTACCGAATACGGCATATCGGGAACGGCTGTCTTTCAGGTCTCGGGGCATCTGGGAGCGGCAGCGTCGCCTTGGGTTAAAATAAGTTTTCTTCCCGATATAAATAAGGAAAAACTTAAAAATATAATATCCGACCGAATGAAATTCGCTCCGTTCATGAAAGGAGAGGACCTTCTTAACGGTATAGTGAATAAAAAAGTCGGTGTGGCAATAACAGGCGGACTCAGTAAAATCACCGCGGAAAGCCTTGCGGACGCACTTAAAAACTTCACGCTTAAAGTTACCGGTACTCTGGGGTTTGATTATGCCCAGGTTACAAAGGGCGGTATAAACACGGACGCTTTTAATTCTGATACATTCGAAAGCAATCTTAAAAAAGGGCTTTACGCTGTCGGCGAGATACTCAATATCGACGGGGACTGCGGCGGATACAATCTTACTTTTGCGTTCGCGTCGGCAATATCTGCGGCAAGAGATATAAAAATGAAATTTTCCGCATTTAAGAAATAAGAAAAAATATATATGTGACAAAGAATAGAAAAATTGGATTAAAAGTAGGTTAATAATTTAAAAATCCGAATAACATTAGATTTATATTTGATAAGATATTAAAGGACATAAAGAAATCCGAATGAAATCCGAGAGGTAAACATATGCAAAGATTTGTACAATTTTCAATGGAACAACTGGTTAACATGCACTTATCCGTGGTAAGGGAAATAGGCAGAGAAATAGGGGTCAGAGCGCCTTCATCCATGAAAAAAGAAGAACTCGCGAAAGAGATAATCGCTATACAAAAAGGGGAGATAGAGCCATGTCCGCGTAATTCGAGAGGCGCTCCCATAAAGATGAACGTGGATATTTCCGAGTATATAATAGATGACGGAAAGACTGACGAAGGAGAAGAAATAATAAAAGAGGGAGAGACTGAATTGAAGGATAAAACCAAATCTGATCCGTACTCAGCCGAAGAAGTCAAGGAAAAGCAAGGCACTTATGACGGGAAAATCAAGCCGGGACAGAAAACCGACGATGGAAAAAGTCGTGCGGAATATCCTAACGCGCAGCGAGATAAACGCGGATTAATTTTTTCCGATTCCGACAAAGGTAAAGACGCTAAAGAGTTTTATGACGTAGAAGGAGTGTTTGAGCAACATGAATCGGGCTACGGTTTTCTTCGCGTAAACAATTACGAAAACTCCAAAGAGGACGTATACGTATCGATACAGAACGTAAGGAAATATAATTTAAGGCGTGGTGATAAGATAAAAGCGGTGGCGAGAGTTTCGCGCGAAAACGAGGCGGCGCCCTTACAGGAAGTTCTTAAAATAAACGACTTAGACCCCGTACTTTTTAAGCAGCGCAAGAATTTTGACGATCTGATACCTTATTATCCTACAAAAAGATTTCGCTTGGAAACTCCCGAAAGTACCAACGATATAGCGATAAGATGCATAGATTTGTTTTCGCCGCTCGGAATGGGACAGAGAGGTTTAATAGTAGCGCCACCTAAGACGGGAAAGACAACGCTTTTAAAAAAGATAGCCC
>CALWBJ010000143.1 GCA_944376035.1 uncultured Clostridia bacterium
AATGCTTTAAATAAATCACTCTCCCGAACCGACTAAGCGGTTCGGGAGAGTGATTTATTTTCATTATATCCTTTTCATGGTCTCGTAAACCTTAATAAAAATTTAATTTTCCGAGACGTCTTACCCAAATTATGAAAGCCTTTCAAAACGCGGACTTCTGTTCCTTTTTATTCGGGAGCAAATTCGTCTTTACCGACTCCGCACACGGGGCAAACCCAATCGGCGGGCAAATCGTCGAACTTAACTCCTTCCGCCTGCTCGTCATAAACGTAACCGCATACATTGCAAATATAACGCATGATTATTTCCTCCTGATTTCTGTTTTTTTTATTTTTTTTATTTATAAATTATCTTTACTCGTAAAATTTTCAGTTACTTATAATAATTTATAAATATTTTTATTTTAACATTGCTTTGTTTTCTTTATTTTTCTTTATAATAAAGCATACAATGACAGAAGCCTTCGAATTCAGGGTCTTTGACCTGGTCTCTGAACTCCTTGCACATACATTTGTAGTCTTCGGTACGCTCCCTTCTGCAAGGACAGTATCCTCCGGTTTTTTCAAGGCCCTTTTTTACCGTTTCAACTATCTCTTTGTCGGGATTGAGTTTAATCTTCATATCTCCCCCTTTTTTTGTAAAACCGCCGAACGAACATTATAAACTTTTTTACTTTACCGGCATTTTTACAATATCTTTATTTATTATACCTAACTTAATATTTTTTATAATTCTAACACAAAACCTTATATCCGTCAAGCGGCGGAAATCTCTTTTTCTTTTTCGCCCTCTTTTTCCTTAACGACAGGTCTTTCAAGTAAGAATCTGCTTTTTGGCAGAATACGCGGAAATATTCCCGCAAGAGCGCAGCATATAGCGGCGTTACCCGCGGCAACGAGCACCTGGAATGGAAGTCTCGCCCAGAGATAGACGAAAAAGGATTTTTTACCCATACCGTAAACAAGCCACAGTCCGAAAGTGTTGAGCCCCGAAGTGCAGACTATAAGCGTCGTTAAAAAAGACAGCGCTGTAAGAACATAAGCATTGCGGGAAGAATTTTCGAAATATAATCCCGGTATCATGCCCATAAGCCCGCTTGCCACGCCTATGATAGGGTTATACACTCCCGCAGGGAAAATTATACCGCCTATAAGATCGCCTATAAATCCCACTGCAAATCCGAGTTTCGCGCCCAGAAGATAGCCTGCTATAAAGCATACGCTGGACACAAAAGAAATCGCTATATAAGATACGGGATAGTAAGTAAAACTGTTAACGACGGTACAGAGCGCAGTCAGAACCGCCACGTAAGAAAGCCGCTGCGTTCTCGTAAGCCTGTTTCTTTCAAAACGCGGTTTTTTAAGAATAAACAGCGCTACAAGCGCGGCAAGAACAGCCAGCAGAAACGCATAATAATACCATTCGCTTAAAATATTTCCGAAAATAACGGAAAAATCAAATGCGGAAACCAACAAATTGTTCATAAAAAAAATCTCCCGAAATTTATTTAGAGAGACCGATAAAATTTCCCGCGCAAAAAGGGCAAGCGCAGTCTATTATAGCGGACGCGCAAAGACACCGCAGGCTAAGCCTTTCGTTTGCAAACGACATCCCATTCTGCAACACTTGACGCGTCTTTGCTACTCTATTTTTATATATAATATCATCTTATATACTTATAGTCAAGCGTTAAGGCCTTTAAGCATAACCGATTTACATAAAAACGGGAAAATGAACAAAACTATCGATATATGGTAGTAACTTTTATAAGGACTCTTATAATATTTACAACGCTCGTAGTGGTCATGCGGCTCATGGGCAAAAGGCAGATAGGCGAAATGCAGCCTTACGAATTTATAGTAACGCTGATTATCGCCGACCTTGCCTGTATTCCCATGGCGGACATTTCCATACCGCTTATTTACGGTATAGTAGCCATTTTAGGACTCTTTATCCTTCACCAGTTGCTCTCGATGTTAGAGCAGAGCGGGAATTTTTTCAAAAAAGTAATCTCGGGAAAACCAAGCATAGTAATAAATAAAAACGGCGTGGATATGTTCGAACTCAAAAAAAATAATATGGGAATAGATGATCTAATAGAATCCATGCGTTCGGCGGGATATTTTGCCTTAGACGACCTCGATTACGCTATTTTCGAATCCAACGGAAAACTGTCAGCCCTTGAAAAAAAAGATAAAGATTCTGCCGCCACCTCCATTCCCATTTTAATAGTAAACGACGGAAAACCTGTCGAAAATAATCTTAAAACGGTAAGAATAGACCGTGAAAGCCTTTCGGAATTCATAAAGTCTCAGAGCGGTACGGTAAAAAACACCGAAGTCATGACTATTGACGGCAACGGAAGAATTTATTATAAAAGCAAAAACCATAAATACAAAATTCTTTCCTATAAATTACCGGAGGATATAAAATGGTAAAGTCGGCAATATCGATTATAGTCGTATCTCTGATTCTGATTGCGGGGACTATTTATGAAACAAACTTTGTCAGCCGTCAGTTCCGGGAATTTGACGCCATGCTCGCCACCCTTTACGAAAAAGTCGACGACCACACCGCCGTCGAAGACGACGTTCTGGCTGTTCAGAAAAATTGGATTGATAAAAAAATGCATCTGCACGTTTTCGTTTCGCATAACGAGATAAAAGAAATAGAACTCTGGATAGCGGAAGCGGTTACGCTTGTACGCAACGAACAATGGGAAGACGCAATTTCAAAAATAGAGGTTTTAAGAGAACTTTCGGAGCAACTTCCCAAATCTTTTTCCATAAGCATAGAAAATATACTTTAAATTTAAGCGTTTTGTCAGCCGCCGATAATGTTTTCATGATAACCCTGCGCGCCCCGAAAAATATTTCGGGGCGCGCAGGGTTTATAGCAGGTTTTATATTATTTATATTATTTATTTTAATATAATTTTTATTTTTTATATCTTTTTATAAAATCTTTTTTTCGGTATTGTTTTACCGTAAACATTTATTTATTAAATTTTTTTAGTACTGACTTTTTTCTTA
>CALWBJ010000144.1 GCA_944376035.1 uncultured Clostridia bacterium
GCGCAATTATAAGGATGTAAAACTCATAGTTTTGCTTATAGACGAAAGGCCCGAGGAAGTAACCGATATAAAAAGGAGCATATCTGGCGAAGTGGTGTTTTCCACTTTTGACGAAAACCCCGCGCACCACATACGCGCGGCGGAGCTCGTGGTAAGCCGTGCCAAACGCCTTGTCGAGATAGGAATGAACGTTATAATACTTATGGACTCTATAACAAGACTTGCCCGCGCATATAACAATACAATAGAATCGACGGGTAAGACGCTTTCGGGAGGCCTTAATCCGGCTGCCCTGCAAGGTCCCAAACGCTTTTTCGGCGCGGCGAGAAATATAGAGAACGGCGGAAGCCTTACAATACTTTCCACCGCGCTTGTAGATACCGACAGCCGCCTTGACGACGTTATATACGAGGAATTCAAGGGCACGGGAAATATGGAGATACATCTTTCGAGAGAATTGAGCGAAAAGCGCATATTCCCCGCGATAGATTTGTATAAATCGGGAACAAGAAAGGAAGAACTGCTTTTAACCGAGCGCGAACTTGACGCGGTAGGTAAGTTAAGAAGATTGCTTTCCGAGCGTACTGATGCGACGGACAGTCTTTTGGAAATGCTTAAAAAGACCAAAAACAACGAAGAATTTATCAGTAAACTCGACGTTTGAATAAAACTTTACCTTAAATAAAAACCACTCAAAAAAATCAAGAAAAACCGAAAAATAAAATAGGATAAAATAGATTTTAATAGTAATCAGTACTTAAACTTATATATGAAATCGGCCAGAAACAAAACAATAGATTTTCCGCTCGAAGAGGGGAAAATATATCTAGAAAATTGCATAACAGAAAAGCATTTAAGCGAGCAAAAAGGATATTTGCCTTTGAATAAGACTGTCATCGGCGACGTTTTTAATGTGCTTAAAATGCTCCCCGATAAATGTGCGGATCTGATTATCGTAGACCCTCCATATAATCTAGATAAAAGTTTTCACGGAGCGAATTTCAAAAAAACCGACATGGCAACTTATGCCGAGTATACCGAAAAATGGATAAAAGCGGTGGCGTGTAAATTAAAGGATAACGGCTCGATATATATTTGTTGCGACTGGAAGAGTTCGATTGCGATTGCGCCCCTTATAAACAATTATTTTATTCTGCGGAACAGAATAACGTGGGAAAGAGAAAAGGGTCGCGGCGCGAAGAAAAACTGGAAGAACAGTATGGAAGATATTTTTTTCGCGACGGCAGGCGAGGATTATAAATTTAATCTCGGAGCGGTAAAAGTGCGCAAAAAAGTACTTGCTCCGTATAAAGACGGCGGTAATCCCAAAGATTGGGAAAAGACCGACGAGGGAAATTACAGAAATACCTGCCCGTCAAATTTCTGGGACGATATATCCGTACCTTACTGGTCTATGGCTGAAAATACCGCTCATCCCACGCAAAAACCCGAAAAACTGATAGCAAAACTGATTTTGGCAAGTTCTGATAAAGGCGATATTGTTCTTGACCCGTTTGCGGGAAGCGGAACGACAGGGGTGGTGGCAAAAAAACTCGGCAGAAACTTTATAAACATAGAGAAAAATCCGCTTTACTGCGCATGGGCGGAAAAACGGCTTGCCATTGCAGAAAAAGATAAAGAGATTCAAGGTTACCGCGACGGAATATTCTGGGAAAGAAACAGCCGCCCCTGTAAGAACCATGATTCTTGATTATAAAAGTTATGTTTAATTTATTATCGAAGATAAATATAATCTGAATATAAAATACCTGTTGAAAATATTACAACAGGTTTTTTAATGTCAAGAAAAAAATTCTTAATGCAAATAATTAAATTTATCTGCACTTTCAGGTAATCGTTTTTGAATAATTTAATATATTTGTTCGTTATTTTATTGGTTATATAATATTAATTATATAATAAATGTATAATAATCAGTTAATGTATAACTTTTATTAAATATTATCTTAAACTGCTTCCGAGCGTTTATATACTCTGACGGCAAGAGCGGTCATATCGTCCTTACGCGCGCCGCCGTTGAGTTTGACTGCAAAGTTTAATATATCCTCCGCGAGCGTCTGGGGATTTTTTGCGGGTACGGAGCGAAGATATTCTATGACGTCGCCGGAAGAGCCGAACGCGTCGGAAATGCCGTCGGTAATAAGCAGTAACATATCCCCGTCGGATAGAGCGCTGTGGCAGACTGAAGGTTTCAACTCGTCTAAAATACCGAGCGGTAAGGTGTTTCCTTCAACAATTCTTATGCCTTGATCCCCGATAATAAATCCGTAGGGAGAGCCGTATTTAATAAAGTCTGCGGAACAGTTTTTCAAATCAACAACCGAAACGTCGAGCGCGGTAAAACTTTCCTCGGTATTAATTGCGAGAAGTTTGTTTACCGTTCCGAGTATAAGGTTACTTGAAAGACCTGCTTTATAGAAACTTTCTATAAGCGAGAGAGATGCGGAAGAAACCGATTCCGCCATACTGCCGCTGCCCATGCCGTCGGAAAGTGCGACGAGAAATTTATCCTCGCTGATTCTCGTAACGGCGTGAGTGTCGCCGCTCTTTTCCGAATTGTCTTTTGTGGCGCACGCTAAGCCGAAAACGGCGTCAAAGGGCGCGGATTTTTTGAAAGAGAGATAGCATTTTTCATCGGACAGGTCGGCTTTTTCGTAAAGACACATTTCCTGACCCAGAGTTTTTGTAACGACAGACTGTATTTCGTTAACGGAAAATTCTTTCATGGTAACGATTAAGCCTACGGTTATCAGGTCTTCTTCTCCGAATATAAGAAGTTCGCTTACGTTGAAACCGCTTTTGAAAAGGTCATCGCTGAGCATGCGTTCCAGCCTGCTCTGATATTTCAGTGTTGTGCCTGATTCTAAGGCGAGACCTTTCAGGACTTCGGAAATTCCGCGCGCCTCGTCGGCAATAAGTTCTCTGCCGCTGTTGGTGTTAATGTCGTCTATGATGTAAGAGCGGTAATCCGCGAGAAGTTTATTGACCGCAAAAAGGACGTTATTCGGATGTATACAATTATCGCACATATCCTTAGGAATATCGATAAGCGAAAGTTTACCTTTGGCAAAGCCGATGTCTATGAGTTTGTTGAGGTCATCGGCTTTTTTCTTTTTACAATTCTGACACTTATCGTAGTCGGGACAATTTTTGCAGACCGTGGAAACCACCTGAGAAGCAATAGTTTTCTTGGCTGTATCTTCGGTGAGCCTGCTTTTTTTAAAGAGCGTAAAAGCGTTAGCCATTTCGGTAAATACGCCGGAAAGTTCGTAAAGCCTGTTGGAGAGCATAAGTCTGTTACGGTTGATAGACTGACGCACGAGTTGTCTTTCTCGGAAAGAATAAAGTTTTTCTTTAAGCGCTTTAAGAGGTTTGGTGGGGACGAGACAAAAAATTACGATACCCGCGAGAATGAAAGGCAAATGAAAATTAAAATAAGCGGTATAAAGCCCGAAAATCACCTGAATGAGGTAATCTGAAATTACAAGCGCGAATGCCGATAAGTATCTTGAAAGCGGCATCAGACTTTCCGCCGCGACGCTCCAGACAAGATAAACGGAAATGTAATTTACGTTGCCGTAGTAAACGGAAAGTCCTGCGCCGAGGATAGTGGAAACTATAAGACAGATACCTGTTCTGTAAACGAAAGCAGTTAAAAGAATAAGGAAAACCGAAAATAACTGCCAGATTTCGGGTAAAAGCAGATTGCATACTCCTAAGCCCGTTATCGCCACGGCAACCGCGGATGTGGCAAACTCTTCAAAGCCGAATTTGAATTTCAGTCCTTTTTTCACTGCCGCGCTTGCGGATACGAACAACATAATGGTCAACGCGACTGTAAACACCGAGGAAAGTATACGTTTTTCCAAGGGTATTTGAGTAGTGGTGTTGCCGATAAAAACGTAAAGCAATAATGACGCCGCGACGTATGCGGCAATTTCTGCTTTGGGTCTTAAATTGTATTTTTTATATATAAGCGAAGTAATCATGAAGAACACTGCGGGCAGTGAAACTGCGGCAAGAAGCCCTGTCTCTCCGAAAATCAGAAAAGAGGAAAGAAAAAGTAAGGGGGTAAGAATAACATTCCCGCCAAGCGCCATGGCTGTCGCGTAAACAGCGACCGAATAAACGGATACTTCCTGTTCGAGTTTTGCAAATATAAGAAAGAACGCATATATAATAAGATAGCGTATGAGTGATATGTAATCTATGCCGAATTTTCTCGCTTTCATTTTATTCTCCGATTTTCTTAAAAATTTTTTTAAATTATACTATATATTTTATAAATAATTTTGGGCTATTTTGGCAAAAAACGGCGCATTATAAAAAACCGAATGAATGATTAAGAAAAAATCAAAACTGTCCTTTTTAATGTCAAATAATTTATTCTTTAAAAAAATAATATTCGATATAAAAAAAACTTTTAAAAAAACGCTTTATAAATTATTCTCGGTGTAGTAATATATATAGTAAGTTAAAATTATCAGATAATAAAAATATTGTATTAAAGTTCGGTCAGAAGTTTAAATTAAACTTACAAACTTAACTTAATATAATGAATGGACATGAAATTATCGATAGTTTAAGTCAGAAATATAAAAAACAAATAAAGTAAGATAAAAAACACGGGAGGACAATAATATGATAAAAGCAGGAGTAGTAGGATACGGAAATCTGGGTCGGGGCGTTTGTCTTGCACTTGAAAAAGCCGCGGACATTGAAAACGTAGGTATATTTACCCGCCGTCCGACGGAAAGCATCAAGCCGGTAACCGACGTCAAGGTTTATTCGGTAAGCGAGTTAGAAAAATTCAAGGGAAAAATAGACGTTCTGATTCTTTGCGGCGGCAGTGCCACTGATTTACCCGAAACCACAAAGAATTATCTAAAAGATTTTAACACGGTCGATTCATTCGATACGCATGCTAAAATACCCGAATATTTTGATACGCTCGATAAGGTGGCAAAAGAAAGCGGTAAACTTTGCGCAATCAGCATTGGTTGGGATCCGGGACTTTTTTCGATAGCGCGTATGCTTTTCGGTGCGGTGCTTCCGGACGGAAACGATTATACTTTCTGGGGAAAAGGCGTATCGCAGGGACACAGCGACGCTTTAAGAAGGATAAAAGGCGTAGTAAACGCGATTCAGTATACCGTTCCCAAAGAAGCGGCGCTTGAAGCGGTAAGAAACGGAGAAAATCCGTCTCTTTCTGTACGCGATAAGCATTTAAGAGAATGTTTTGTGGCGGTAGAAGCAGGGGCAGACAAAGAAAGGATTGAAAGCGAGATAAAGAATATGCCCAACTATTTTGCCGATTACGATACCGTCGTAAATTTTGTATCCGAGGAAGAAGTAAGAAAGATGCAGCAGAAACTTTCTCACGGCGGATTTGTTCTCCGCTCGGGAAATACGTCGGAAGAAAACGCGCACCTTCTCGAATTTTCATTAAAACTCGATTCCAACCCTGAATTTACCGGAAGCGTACTCGTTGCGTATGCAAGGGCGATAGCGAGACTTGCCGCGGAGAATAAAACGGGCGCTCTTACCGTGTTTGATATTCCGCTTAAATATCTTTCTCCGAAAAACGACGGGGAATTAAGGAAAAATTTACTTTAATAAGGGGAATTTGTAATGGCGAGAAGAGCAAGCAGGAAAAAAGCGTTAAAAAGGCTTCCGACATGGGCGATAGTTCTTGCGGTAATACTTCTGATAGTCATAATAGGCGGATATTATTATTACGAAAATTATTATAAAAAAGAAACGTTTATTCAGCCGACGGGCGAACTATCTTTTCATTTTATGACTCTCGGAAACAATTATAACGGCGACAGTATTTATGTTAAAGCGGGAGACGTCGATATACTTATCGACGCGGGAAGCCGTGAGGGAAGTGTTACCACTATACAGAGTTACATAAACCAGTATTGCACGGACAATACTTTAGAATACGTTATAGTAACTCATGCCGACCGAGACCACATAGCGGGATTTGCAGCAACAGAAAGTATTTTCGATCTTTACGAGTGCGAGACAATAATAGATTTTGCATTGACGGATAAAGAGACCGCCACTTACGATCGTTATATTGAAAACCGGGACGAAGAGGTAGCGAACGGAGCGGTACATTATACCGCGCTTGAATGTTGGAACGAAGAGAACGGCGCAAAGAAAAGTTACCAACTTACCGACAGTATAACAATGAATATTCTCTACAATTACTATTACGAACATAAATCGAATGACGAAAATAATTATTCGGTCTGTGTGCAGTTTGAACACGGCAGCAAGAAGTTTCTGCTTACGGGAGATCTTGAAGAAGATGGCGAAGAATATCTTGTCCAATATAACGATTTAAGCGAGGTGGAATTATATAAAGCCGGTCATCACGGTTCTAAAACTTCTTCAAATGAAGTTCTTTTAGAAAAAATAAAACCTAAGATAGTATGCACGACGTGCGTTGCGGGAAGCGTGGAGTTTGTATCAAAGCCCCCGCAAAACCTAAGCAATACCTTCCCGACGCAGGCTTTTATAGACAGAGTATCCCAATATACCGATAAAGTTTACGTAACGAGCACGATAAATATAAAGTTCGACGAAGAGCAAAATAAATACGTAAACGACGGCGATGCTTTCGATCTGAACGGAAACATAATTGTATCGGCTGGTGAAGACTGTGTAACTGTAAGCTGCTCAAACAACAACACCTTATTAAAGGATACAGAATGGTTTAATGAAAATCGAACAGCGCCTGCCGCATAGAAACAGGCGGCATA
>CALWBJ010000145.1 GCA_944376035.1 uncultured Clostridia bacterium
CGCATATATCAGTCATCCGAACGGAAGTTCTATGAGGATTGCCGCAAGTTTTCCCGCTGAATTTTCGATAGGCTCCGCAAAGGTACTGGAAGGGCGTTTTCCGAGTATGTTTTTAGGCAGCAATGCTGAAAATCCGGATGACGGCGCTGTTAAAATTTCCACTGTCATTGAACAGGGAAAAACATTTGAAGGTTATATAATTGCCATTCATAATTCGGACGAAAAAACACTAGATAACTGGCTTAACTTAAAAAATCCGATTGAATATATAAAACAGCAGATACATGCAAAATTCGCGTGCATAAATCTGAGTACGCCCGATAACATGCTTAATCTTACCGTTAATCCGACGGTAATTGCGCTTGACGCGTCGTGGCATAAAAATTCCTTTCATCACGGAGCGTTCGGTTACCACTCGCCGTTTTTGGGTTGGCGTAACTGGTATGCTCCCACCGTGCTCGGCTGGTACGACAGGGTAGAAACCACTATGCAGGCGCACTTGAATCAGATTGTAAAAAAATCTGACGGCGAAGAACGTGTTTGGTTTGACGGCGGACAGCCGCGCGAATGGGACGGACCTTCGCCATATCACAGCATTGTAAACAGTACTGGATACCTTCCGTATTTTTTGGGCGAGACCATGCCTTATTACAACATGCAGGAATGCGCGACCGATATGATGATGTATTACTTCGAGTGGACGGGAAATCTCGATACGGCAAAGGAGCATTTTGAAGATCTGTGCGCAATGCTTGACTGGGAGGAACGTATTTTTGACCCTGACGGAGACGGGCTTTATCAGAATTTTCTTAACACCTGGATTTCGGACGGTCATGCTTATAACGGCGCGGGTTGCGCACAGGCGAGTGCTTATAATTACAGGGCAAATCTTGTAATGTCTAAAATAGCCGAAAGGCTCGGAAAGTCCGCCGATGTTTTTTTTAAGCGTGCGGAAAAGATAAAGAAAGCCGTTAACGAAAAACTGTGGATTAAAAATCTCGGTATTATCGCAGAATCTGTCGACACGATATGTAATAAACTAATCCATCCTTCTCCCGAACTTTCAACGGTATATTTGGCGATAGATTGCGGTGTGATAGACGATTTCAAGGCTTACGAAACGCTTAAATACACCGAAAATTATATAAAAAGCATTGAAACTCCCGGAAGAGGCGGAAGGCTTTCATACAGTTCTAATTGGCTTCCCAAAAAATATTCCACCTGCGGAATTTTCCCTTCCGAGAATGCGCATCTGGCGCTTGCATATTTTAAGTTAGGGCTTAAAGAAGAAGGGAATAAGATTATAAAAGGATTAGCCGATTGTTATTTTTCGGGTAAAAATCCGGGACTCGCGGCGCATATTCAGTCGGCAAAATGCACTTCCGATCTTGCAGACCTTGATTTCACAGACGTTTCAAGCACATATCTTCGTGTTTTGGCAGAGGGCTTGTTCGGTTTTAAAATAAACGCTCTTAACGATACGGTAAACATAGAGCCTAATTTCCCGAAAGAATGGGATAATGCAAGTTTAACGCTTAAAGACATATCGCTTTATTATAACAAGCAGGGCGATACGGAGATATTTGAATTATACTGTCAGAGAGCGGAAAAGAAACGTTTCAGAATACCTATGCGTTCGACCGTGGTTGATTGCGTAATGATCAACGGAAAACCCGCCGATTATGAGATTGTTGCCGCGCCTCAGAATTCATTTATCATAACCGAGACCGACGAGGTAGGACATATCGAACTCAGAGTTATAGAGAGCGGTTCGGCAATTCCTACTCTTAAATATTCTTCGGTTATTATGTCGGGAAACGAAGTTTTATTCGAAGTAATTAACGGAGATCTGAAAGATTATCTTTATTTATCGGAAAATCTGAAAGATATAGAAGTTATCGGAAATAAATTGTACGCAAAAGCGACGGGCAAGGGAAAATATACTTTATTTTTACGTGTGAAAAAAGACCAATACGACGCTTATCTTGCCGCCGATTATGAAGTTCTCGAAAGAGAAAAAATTGAAGAGCCCGTGAAAGTAACATCTTTTGAAAAAGTGAATATTTCGCAGTTTTTCAATTGCAATATGACCGAACTTCACGATAAAAAATATTTGAGTCCGCGCCCCGAAGGATATTCAATAGGCGTCTTTCCCAACGGCAGATATGCATGGGAATGGAACCATAAAGGACATAATGAAGTTTATATAGAAGACAGTGCTTTACGTCATGCAGGCGGTGTAATCACAACCGCATCGGGAATACCTTTCCTGACGCCTTCCGAAAAAGAGAATATAGCGTGTGTGTCTTGCTGGGATAATTTCCCGACGGAAATGGATATTCCGCTGTTTGGAGAAGGAAAAGAAATCTCAGTAATGTTTACTTCGGCAACCAACTGTATGCAGACGCATGTTGAAAATGCCCGCATTACGGTTAATTATGCAGACGGTGAGTCGGAAAAGGTAAGTTTAGTGTATCCTTTTAACATAGACGACTTTATGGTACCCGCGTTGCAGACTGAAAACGAAACTTTTTATTTTAACGATTACAATCACGCGATAGTGCAAAAAATCAGACTTGACGAAAATAAAAAACTCGCGGGTATAAAAATTGAAGCGGTTGCAAACGAGGTTATCATAGGAGTAATAGGCATTACAATCGGTAAGTAAATATAAGCTATTACCATATTAAAAACATTGAATAGCCGCTTTGTAAGCGGCTATTTTTATATATTGGTGAATTATACTATTAAGTGCAACACTTAGAAAAAAAGAAGAGTTCATACAAATCTGTGGTAAAA
>CALWBJ010000146.1 GCA_944376035.1 uncultured Clostridia bacterium
GCTCTGAAATGGTTACAAACAAATAATGCCCCGCCATCCGGAATATTTTCTTTACCGAAAACTTTCAGAGGATAAAACAAAATAAAGCCATTTACAATACATTTTAAAAAACCGTTCATTATATACTAACGCCTTCTATATACAAAAAATTTTTAAAACAAATTTCAGATTTTATAATAATTTTAATATACCCTATTTCGGTATTAAGATTTTTATTTATTTTAAATATAAAAACTCGGTGAAACTAAATTTTTACAGTTATGTTTTATAAGATTTAATGCACGTTAAATTGATAAAATAATTTCACTTGATTATTTTATATAAGATAAAATTTTATTTAAAACTTCAGTTACAGTCATATCAGAAGTGTCTATAATAATAGCGTCATCTGCACATCTTAACGGAGCAAAATCTCTGTTTTTATCGTTATAATCCCTCTGTTCTATTTCCTTTTTTAATTTTTCGAAATCAACTTTGTATCCCTTTTCTTCAAGTTCTTTCATACGTCTTTTCGCTCGGACATCTACTCCTGCCGTAATATAAAATTTATAATCTGCGTCGGGAAGGACAAACGAACCTATATCCCTTCCGTCAAGCACACAGGACATATCGGCTGCGATTTTCCTCTGCATATCGACCATTTTTAATCTGACGCATTTAAGACTTGAAACATTGGATGCCTGCATAGAAATTCTGGGTTCTCTTATTTTTTCCGAAACATCATCGCCGTCTAAGAAAGTATGTTGAGAACCGCTTATGTATCTGATTTGTAAATCTATATTATCAATAAATTCAGAAACCGCTTTTTCATCAAAGGTGTCTTTCCCCAGATTAAGCGTTTTCAAAGCGACTGCTCTGTACATTGCACCGGTATCAAGATATAAAATATTTAATTTTTTTGATAGTTCCTTGGCCACAGTGCTTTTTCCGCTTCCCGAAGGTCCGTCCAAAGCAATCCTGATTTTGTTTTTCATAAGTTATTCTCCTTGTATGACAGAACTTTCTATAATTATTTCAGATACTGACTTACTTATAAAAACTCAGCGCATTCAAAATCACTAAATTTCTTTAATTTTTTTATTTGATACTTATATTATAACGGTTACGCGAATTTTTTCAGTCATAATAAAATATAAAGTAATTAAACAAACCGCTTTATTAAAATCTTAAAATGCGGAATAAAATCAAAGAGAGAGTAACGATATTATAACTTAATATTTTTAATAAAGTCAAGTTTATCAAAAAATTATCTTTATTCGTTTTTTTATATTGATTTTATCTTGAAAACAAATTCAGATTTTTAATATTTTTAGGAATTAAGTCCCGCAA
The DNA here is from genome assembly GCA_944376035.1 of uncultured Clostridia bacterium. Classification (GTDB taxonomy): domain Bacteria; phylum Bacillota; class Clostridia; order Christensenellales; family Borkfalkiaceae; genus UBA1259. The sequence goes on from CALWBJ010000146.1 coordinate 1,330, forward strand.
GGTAACCTGTGGAAAAAGCCGTTTGCAAGTTAAAACCACCTGTGTAAGAATCGATATCTACTACCTCTCCGGCAAAAAAAAGCCCTTTTACAATTTTACTTTCCATAGTTTTGGGGTTTATCTGTTTTACATCTACTCCGCCCGAGGTTATAATGGCCTCTTCTATCGGACGAAGATTTTTTATATTCATTTTAAGATTTTTTATGGTATAAACAAGATTTTTTCTTTCGCACGATGTTATCTCGGAGCATTTTTTCCATGACGGTATCCCCGATATTTCAAGAATTATCGGAATCAGGGATTTAGGAAGCGCAGAAATAAGAATTGTAGAGACGGATTTTAACCTACCGTCAGAAAAATCGCGGATAAATCTTTTATCGAGTATTTCATTGCTTAAAGCAGGTTTTAAATCAAGTAAAAGTGTTATTTTGCTAATTTCCGATCTGTTGATCATACTTGAACAAGATAAAACTATCGGTCCTGAAATACCATAATGGGTAAAAAGCATTTCTCCGAATTCGGAAAATACGGTTTTCCCTTTATAATGTGCCGAAAGAACGACATTTTTCAAAGACAAGCCCTGTAATTTGGAGCAAAAATTTTCTTTGATTTCTATGCCGCAAAGAGCAGGTTTTAAAGGTATAACGGTGTGACCCGTTTTTTCGGCAAATTTATATCCGTCTCCGTCGCTGCCGGTTTTAGAATATGAAATACCTCCCGTGCAAACAATTACGCTATCACATTGAAAGAGTCCTTCTTTTGTTTTAATACCTTTTACTACACCGTCTTTTACAATTATATCGATCACTTTTTTATTAAGAAATATATTTACCCCGTTTTTAACACAGATTTTTTCCAAAGTTTTTGTTATATCGCTCGCTTTATCGCTGACAGGAAAAACTCTATTTCCTCTTTCTGTCTTAACCGGCAAACCGTTAGTTTTAAAAAAAGAAAGAGTTTTTTCAACAGACAATACATTCATACTTGTATAAAGAAATTTAGGGTTTCTTACAACATTTTTTAAAAACTCCTGAATATCTGTATTATTTGTTAAATTACATCTTTCCTTCCCGGTTATATATATTTTTTTCCCGAGTTTTTCATTTTTTTCAAACAAATAAACCTTATTACCCTTTTCAGCCGCACCGATAGCTGCAAACAAACCCGAGGCGCCTCCGCCGATTACAACAACTGTCCGCATATATCTTTTACTTCTTTTATTCTTTCGTAATTAGTTTTATTAAAAAGAACGGGTGTTACCGTAATAAACCCCTTTTTAATCCATTCTACATCACAGTCATCATCATTATCAACATGATTAATAGGACTGCCGACCAAAATATATTCATCGTCGCTCAACTTTTCATATCTGTCAGAATAAATTTGCTTGCCAAGTCCTGTAATCTTAATTCCCCTGATCTCATCAGATGGAGCATCGGGAAAATTAACATTCCATATATCTCCCTTTTGAGATAGCGGTAAAAGAGTATCAATAATTTTAACAGCAAAATCCGAATAACCGGAAAAATCGCTTGCTTTATGAGAAAATGCAGAAAAAGCAAAGGCTATATGACCGAAAAAAGCCGCCTCGCAAGCGATTGATACAGTCCCGGAATATAATATATCCGAACCGATATTATGACCTTTATTTATTCCGGATACAACAATATCTGCATTAAAATCTTTAAAAACAAGTTTTGCGAATTTAACACAGTCAGCGGGAGTGCCGGAAAGTGAATAAATTTTTACATTCTCATCATCTCTTATTTTTTTAAGCAGTACTTTTTTTGTAAGTGTTAGAGAATGAGAAGATGCCGACCTGTTTCCGTCAGGTGCAACAATCAGTATGTTATTTGATTCGGAAAGTTTGTTTGCTAGCGCTATGAGCCCGGCGCTTTTAACTCCGTCATCATTACTTAAAAGTATATTCATAAGCGTCAAGAAAATTACAATATTATGTCTGACATAAAATCAGTCGTTTTTACCAGTTTTTTTATGTTTATTTTTGGTAAAAAGATTTTTGATGTAACTTTCTATTTTTTCTCCTTTTTTATAAATTATAACGGTAAAAATTATCGTTGCAATTATAAATAAAATCCATATAATTATTCCCCACCATGTATTATAAGGTATAATACTGTTATTCATTGAATATGAAGAAACATATACAGAAATTATTCTGGTTATAAAAATCATTGAAATGAAAAATAGAGGGCTCATTGTTGTTATGCCGGCAACAAAACAAAGAACATCATCTGGGAAAAAGGGAAAAAGAAACATAAATGTCAGTATTATCTTGTCTTTTCCTTTTATTGATTTTAAGCCTTTATCTAAACTATCTTTTCCCACAAGCCAGCCTGCAACTTTATAACCGAATACGCGCCCTATGAAAAACGCGGTAATAGAGCCTGCAATTATTCCTATACAACTGAGAAGAGCGCCCTCAAAAGGACCGAACAACAAAACTCCTGCCCCGACAGTAATAAACGCAGGAATAGGAAGTATTACAACCTGTAAATATTGTATCAGTATAAACAAAAAAACTGCATATCCGCCAAAAGATGAAATATATTTACGAAAATCTTCCACGCTGTCTATTTTATCAAGAAATCCGGAAATCTGCAAAATATAAAGAAGAACTGTCCCGGCAGCAATTAAAGCGATTGTCAGATAACAAAGTTTGTAAATAAAATCTTTTGACAGTTTATAAAACATTATAGAAAGAATTGTGGCTGCGGTAATAATTGCGACTGTAACCGTTGTTATAAAAACCGAATAATCCGCAAAAAATCCGCTGTCGAAAGTGTCCAGATATAATACGGAAAATATTATTGCCGTGCAACCCGTGAGAAGGATAAGCGTTATATATAAAATCTCTTTTATCAGAAATAAATTCCCCGTTCTTTTCTTCATAATAATATTATATTACCGAAAAAAAGATTTAATCTTATTCATTAATTATTTTTTTATATTCACTTACCGCAATTTTATCACATCTGTTATTATACTCATTATCCGAATGTCCTTTAACCTTAATAAATGTAATTTTATGTTTCTTTGTATAAGAAAGCAATTCTTTCCAAAGATCAATATTTTTTACATCCTGCTTTGAAGAGGTTTTCCAATTATTTTTCTGCCAATCCTCAATCCACATTTTATTAAAGGCTTCTGTTACATATGCAGAATCACTGAATATTTCAACATCGCAAGGTTCTTTTAACTTTTTTAGTCCGTTGATTACAGCAAGTAATTCCATTCTGTTGTTAGTAGTGTTAAGTTCGCTGCCGCTTACGACTTTTTCTATTCCTTTATAAATAAGTATTGCGCAATATCCGCCGTTACCGGGGTTACCCGAGCACGCGCCATCGGTATAAATCCGTACCTTTTTCATAGATTTTCCAACTCAAAAGATCTTTTTATGCAAGCGTCAACGGCTTTTTCTGTAATTTCAGCCAAATCCAGTTCATTAAAAATTTTAACGGCTTCTATCGTCGTCCCCCCCTTACTGCAAACCGCATTTATACGTTCATCAAGAGATTTATCCGAATTTTTAAGCACCATATGCCCGCTGCCTATCATAGTATTAACTGCAAGAGTTTTTGCTTCATTTTCGGTTAGACCGTGTTTAATTCCACTATCAATTATACACTTTAAAAATAAATAAAAATATGCGGGAGAACTTCCGCTAATTCCTGTAACTGCATTAAGTTTATCCTCAGGTACTTCTACAAGTACTGCAAGAGATTTAAATATGTTTTTTATAAAGTCTCTGTCTGACTCGTTTTCATAATCGCTTAAATCAATCGCTATTGCCCCATAACCTATGGAACAAGGAGTGTTCGGCATACATCTGGCAACAGAAATATCGTCTAATTCCTTTTTAATTTTATCTTTTTTTATTCCGGCCATAATAGAAATAAATTTTTTACATGTAGTATTTTTAATTTCTTTAAGAACCGATGTAATAGTCTGAGGTTTGACTGCAAACATAACAAATTCGGCATTATCGGTAAGATAAAGATTATCCATCGTTACCGTTACGCCTTTTCTATGGATTTTATCAATGGCGGTTTCGGAAATATCGCTTACAATAATTTGCTCAGCAGATAAAACACCCGAAGAAATAACTCCGCTCACAATTGCATTTGACATAAAACCCGCACCTATAACACCTAATTTAAATTTCTTTTTCATTTTTTCACCTTATTTTAATTGACTAAAAGATCAATTTATTATAT
>CALWBJ010000147.1 GCA_944376035.1 uncultured Clostridia bacterium
TTATCTGATTTTTTCTAAAATTTCAAGTCCGTTTTTAATTATAAGTTCGGCTACGCCCGCTTTGAAAGAAGAACTTCTCGCCTCGTAACCGCCCTCGTCGTACGAATCCTGCATCGGGAAATATCCGTCGCTGGAATTAGTAAGACAGCAAGGTAAAACCGCTTTCCATCCTTTTGCTTTTTTAAGTTCTACACCTATCGGAGTAAAAGGCTCGCCCGGTATACCGAAAAACACCACATCGCCTATTGCTATCGCACTGAAAAGCAATGAGAAATTTTCAGGACCGTGCTCTAATCTTATCATTCTCTCGGCCTCCGCCACAACGGTAGTAAGCATCATGCCTTTGAAGGGAATAAGATCGTCCTTTCCTTCTTTATGAAGTTTTTCTATTTCATATGCCTTCGGCATATCCGACGGATCGGGCATGTTTGAGGGTATATCAACTTTTTCCTGTAAGTATTTTATACTTTTAACAGGAATGTACTCTACCTTATCAAAAACCTGCAACACCGATGCAGCCATAACGTTACCGAGATGTCTCGCATGACCGTAACCTCTTGAAACGTCGTCAAAATCCATGAACATATCGTTGAGGTCTCCGCCCTTGGGATGAACATTCACGTGGTTAACGTCTCCCTGCGCGCCGTTAAAAAACACGCATTTCACATTATCGAGCGCTTTCTCGACTTTACGTCTGGTAAATCCGGGCCAATCCGCAGATATCAGATTTCCGCCGACAGTATCGGGATGATTACCGAAGTTTACAATAACAATACTTTCGGCATTTTCTCTGTCTATTCGTATAACGTTAACCCTCTCGTCAACTATTCCGATAGGCTCAACGATATCAGGATTATTTACACCGGGATTAGTCTTTATTGACCCGTCTTTCATAAGAAAACGCCTTAAAAACGCGACGTTTTCCGCTTTTCCTACGCCTATGCCCATAGCCGCAGGTTTAAGATCCTCAAAAGCCATTTTTGCGGCGTCAGTCATTCTGCGTTTTACAAAAGTGTAATATTCTTTTTCAAAATCACATTCCGCAACTTCGGGCGCACACAGATTTGGACCTGTGTGAGTATGCGTGCTATGAATGAAAACAGCCGCGGCGTCTATACCTGTAACCTTGGCAATCTCTTCTCTGTAAACGTCGAAAACTTTACTATCCACGCCGCAATTATCGATAGTTAACAAAACTGCCGCGTCTTTACCCTTACGCACGGCAATTGCATTGATTTCCAGATCGTCAAGTATGCCTTCCGCATAACGCGGTTTATAATATCCCGTTATCGCTATCCCAAGCATAGGATTGACATTTACTCGGGAAAAACCCGCTTCAAAATCATATTTATTCATATTTCGGCCTCCGTATAAAACGGCATATTCTAAATTTATTATAAATTTTTTCTTATTATTGCTATATGTTTATTATTGATTTCTGCCGCATTTAATTAATTTTATAAAGATAAATTCAAAATAAATAATTCAAACTAAATAATTTATAGAAAAAATATTTTAATGCGGCAGAACAAAACAAGTTTATGAAATTTTTTAAATCAGTATCCTACCTTCTCCCAGCATTCAAACGGAGCGGCAATTTCTTCACTTACATAAACCTGTGTATCCATAAGTTGAAGCATGGAACTCGGAATAAGCGGAGAAACAGGTCCGTGGAGAACCAATCTCGATGTCATTCTCTGCCAGGAAGAGAATGTATTGTTTGTTAAAAGTGCATGAACTTCTATTCTTTCCCTTGCGTTCTTTACGTCAACAGGCCCTATGGTAGCAGCCTTTGGCGGAACGTCCGCTATATATCCCGACTGACCGAAAACGCCGTGCAGAGAATTCTGCGCGATAGTCAGAGGATGCAAAGTTACTATCCTTGCTTTCATAGCGAGATATTCGTCCATGTTATCGGTCATAAATTCGCTTACCGGGTCTATGAACGCCATGTGTCCTGTCCAACCGGGTGAAGATGAGCAGATATCGGCACCGCCCTCACCGCAATCGGTTATCATATCCGAATAAGAATTAATGTTCTTATTTGTGGGATAATGAACGTTGGAAAGCGGCATTCTGAGTTTTTCGTCTATCTGATAAACTAGATATTTAAGCATAGAATGAGCAAAACCCGCTTTATAAGTTTCGGGTGCTATATTACCGTTTTCGTCCGCCCATTCGTCCATAGCGAAAATATGAACGTTTCTGCAATCAACTTTGAAATAGTTAATAAGTTGCGCGAGCGGTATATATGTTTCGGGTTCCGGATTTCCCAGAATAAGCGTTATCTTTTTGCCCTTTTCCGAAGCCTCTTTTATCCTTGAAAAAAGCGTCGCTATAAGAACGGGATGCGGATTCATCATAACCTTCATTTTCAAATTGGGGTTAGGATGTTTTTCCAGATCGGTTCCGCTTATTTTGCGCAGTTTTTCGCAAAGTTCCCTGTCTTTAAAGGGAACGAAATCGGCGGGCGTAAATTTAAAATCGGTCGCGGGTTCAAAAATTTTACTCATAATTTTTCTCCTTTCTTTATAACATTTTTTACATTAAATTTATAGTCTACCATTATTAAATCCGCTACATTCCCGGGATATACCGAGCCGAGATTTTTAAGTCCCAGAAGTTTTGCGGGATTAAGAGACGCAAATCTGAAAGCGTCTACCACCGAGCATCCGGTATGCACCATAAAATTGGCGCAGGCAATATCCAATGTCAGTCCCGAGCCTGCTATTTCTCCCGCAAAGTCAAAATGTATATCCGTTGCTTCCTCGTACCCTGCGGGAATAGGTCCGTCGCATACAAACTGGTCGGATATCAGAATTATGCGGTCATCGCCTTTTATGCGCCTTACCAGTCTCTGCATATAGGGATCAACGTGAAGTCCCATTCTGTCTGAAATAAGTTCGGCATATATTTCACGGTTATAATTTACCGCTTCATCGACACATACTCCCCTGCATTCGGAATACTTGAATATTGTTCCTGTCGCGTTGGTATGGTGAGTACCTATTTTAAGTCCGTAAGGTATATATTTTTCCACCTGCTGGGGCGTGGCCTCGCTGTGAGCAACTGCAAAAGTAATGTCCGGTATGGCAATTTTTACGTCTTTGACAAATTCTTCTATGCCTTCGCGTTCAGGCGATATGCACCATACTTTCGCATAGTCTTTTACTTTATCGATTAAACACTCGTAATCTTTTTTCTCAATCTTTCCTTTCCAGGTATTTTTTTCCCTGTCGCATCCGAAATTCGGATTCAGATAAGGTCCTTCCATGTAAAGTCCGATAAAATTGGAAAATTTACCTGCCTCAAACGCCTTTATTATATTATCTGCCGCATCAACATATCCTTTTTTATCGAGATTATAATAAAGCGCGGGAAGAACACCCGTTACGCCGTGTTCAAGCATATAACGCGAAGTTTCTTCGGGTTGTTCAAAAAGCCATTTGTTATCGGCAGCGTGCGTATGTATATCGATAAGCCCGGGTCCGACGTAAAGCCCCTCTGCGTCTATAACTTCCGCTCCGTCGGGAATAGCGATTTCTTTTGCTCTTCCGCATTCTTTTATATAACCGTTATCGATAACTATTCTCCCGTCAGGAACAAGATGGTCGCTCATAACTATCGTGGCATTTATAATAACTTTCAAAACAAAACCTCTTAATAAAATATTTTATTTACCCTTTACTATTTTTAACCGCAAATAAAAAACTGCATGTCGCACATTTATCATAATACGATTGCGGTTTGTAAATAAACAAATAACTTTACCAGCTCTTTCCTGCAAATTACTTTGCAGGAAAGAGCGGTTTTAACAGTTTCAATTTTTCAGCCTTAAAGTTAAATGATTTTTTATAAATTATTTATCTCTTCTTGTCTGTTGGAGAGTGTAGTGAACGTCGTCGGCTTTTTCTTCGTCGGTATATTTTCTCCAAGTGTCTATTACCTTGCCGTCATTGTATTTCCTGTCGTTCACTTTGTCAGTCGTTCCCATTACCGTTATGTTTATCTGTCTTCTTCTCGCTCTTACCTGGTCCCAGTCTACAAAGTATACGTGCGCAAACTCTCCGCCGTCAAGTACTCCGTCCTTTATCGTCATCGCTTCGCTTCTTCCGAAAAATACAGACCTTAAATGTCCGTCTGTGTTAAGACTCGTCCAGTCGCCGGGTTCGTTTACGTATCTTCCGAACTGACTGTGTATCGGACCCGGGTGCATATACTGATTGGTCTCTGAATAATCGGGTACGAGTTTCTGCATTATCTTTAATATGTCGTGTTGCAGATATTCAAGATCGTATATGTCTATATCGTGCGAACATTCCTGTATCATTACCGAGCAGGTCGTGTGATGCGACGCTATCGTTACCGTTCCGTTCTTTATTCCCGATTCTTTCACTATCTCGATCACTTCTCTCGATATGTCGTGAAATGTAGGTCTCCATCCCTTTGACTGTACTTCAAGTTCTTTCTGGTATACTTTGAATTCCATTTGCTTTTTCTCCTTTATTTTTGTTTTTATGTTTGTTTCAGAGTTTTAATAAAAATTCGTTAGAACAGGGTTTTATATTTTTTATGTTTATTAAATTATTTACCGTATATATTTTTTCTTACCGCGGACGTAAGATTTTCAGCGTTATTGTAGAAAATATTTTCGATTTGTTCTTTCGCGAGTCCCACTTTTAACGCCGCTTTTTTGAAAGCGAGAATTTCCTCATACATAAAGAAAGTCAGAGTTTTAGCCTGTTCTTCGGAGACTTCTCTTAAATGCGGGTCCTGAGAGGGGTCGCCGTAAATTTTCGGGGGAACGAGGTTGATATAAGTCCCGTTTTCTGCTATTCTTTTCATTCTCATGCGGAGAATGGGGAGGTCGCTTCCGAACATCATACGTTTATCGCCTACGCTTAAAAGTGTTTTTTCCATTGCGTAATCGCTGGTATTTGCGCAGAAATCGAAAAGAAGATTTTTGCAATCCGAAAGATATTCAAGCGCGTTTCCCATATCCGAAGGAATATAAGCCCTGCCTATGTGGGCGATAATGAATTTTAAGTTGGGATAGTTTACCGCTATTTCCTTTATGTCCGCAAGGTTTACGGGATCTTTGAAACGGAGTTTTCTCGGTATATGGCACATTACTATCGCGCCCATTTCATCGAGTTTCTTTAAGTGATGGCGGGGAAAGAAATCAAAGATTCGTATCTGGTCGGTAGGTATGGACGGGTCGGCAAGGTCGAGATATGCCTTTACGCCGAGAAATTTTCCGTTAAGTATGGCTTTTTCAAGTTCTTCCGCAGTCTCTGTCGGATGAGAGAAATAAAGAGCGGGGAAGCCGGTTTTCAAAGAACACTCACTTACGTAATCGTTCATTCTTTTAAGAGAAGGAAGATGCTGAGTGGAAGTGGCAAACATAAGCGCCTTTGCGGTTTTCCCGGGGAACATTATGCGATAGGTTTCTATCAGGTCTTCTACCGGATTGTCTTTCGCCACAAGCGAAGGCCATACAACAGAACGCTGTACGCCCGAATTGAATTTTTCTTTCTGTTCGTCTTTCCAGACATGAACGTGTATATCGAAAAGACGGTCGGGAACAAAATCCGCAATTTCGTTTTCATACACTTTTTTATCGTAATCGGTTTTTTCAAAAAGCATTTTATTAACCTCCTTATGTTTATGCGCGATTATTTATTCATTTTTTTATTTGATATAATTTTTTAGTTGTTTCTGATTTTACTTTGTTTTTCATGATTATAATAACATACGGACGGATAAAAAGTCAAATACATGCTTAAAATATGCAAAAAAAAATTATTTGCTTAAATCGATTATTTTTATTGACAACAAAGTTAACGGTTGGTATAATGAAAATACATATTATCGGCAAATTATTGCTGTTTGTTACCTGAAATCATATAGTTAACTCTGAGATTTTCAGCAAATACTTAATAAAAAAGGTAAACTTAACAAACCGGATAAATAAGATAAATAATTTAAGACGGTAAATTACGAGGTTAAAAAGGGTAAAGGAGAAAAAGGAATGGTTTACAGAGAAAAATTGGAAGTGATGTCCGACGACAGGGCGATAACGTTTCATAACATTACCGAGGCGGTAAAAAAGGTTGTTTTAAACTCGCCTATAAAAAACGGGATAGTCAGTATTTATTCCCATCACACTACTTGCGCGGTAATTACGCAGGAGCAGGCCTTTGATTTATCCGTTACCGGTCTTGAAACACTGCAACAGGATTTTGTCGAGGCGCTTGAAAAAATAATGCCCGACTGCAAAAGGGAAGGAATTTATCTGCATCCGGGTCCCAAAGCAATAAAATTCGCTGCGGAGCATGACGAGGATTTGCGCGGATGTCATAATACCGACGCTCATTTACGTTCCGCGCTCATAGGCAGAAGCGAAAATATTGCGCTTATCGATAAAGAAATGGACCTCGGCGATTTCGGAAATATCTATTTTATAGATTTCGACACTACGCGCGGCAGAAAACGCTCGGTCCAGGTAACCGTAATAGGTGAGTAAGATTAAGAAGTTTCCTTTTATAAAAGGTTAACTTTATAAAATAAAAAGCATATAAAATTCATTTGATTTTTTTCGTCTTATATTTTTAAGTCAACTAAAAAGTTAAGAAAGGGAAAAGAAAATTTTACCTATTAAAATTATTTTTTAAAAAATAAAA
>CALWBJ010000148.1 GCA_944376035.1 uncultured Clostridia bacterium
AAAGATATTTTATAAGCGAAAAGCGCGACCCGACCATTACCGAAATTAGAATGACGGACACTTATTGGTCCGATCATTGCAGACATACAACTTTTCTGACGACTATAGACAGCGTAAAATTTGAAGACGAAATACTTAACCAAACATATAACGATTACATTAAAACAAGGGAAGAACTAGGAAGAGCAAAACCTGTCAACCTTATGGATATTGCCACAATAGCGGCTAAATATTTAAAGAAGACGGGGAAACTTGATAAACTTGACGAATCCGAAGAGATTAACGCCTGTACCGTAAAGATAAAAGCGGAGATAGACGGCAAGACGGAAGATTGGCTGCTTCTCTTTAAAAACGAAACTCATAACCATCCTACGGAAATAGAACCTTTCGGCGGTGCGGCGACTTGTATAGGCGGTGCAATCAGGGATCCGCTTTCAGGCAGGTCTTATGTATACGGCGCAATGCGCGTTACCGGTGCGGCGGACCCGCTCAAACCTGTTTCGGAGACCATAAAAGGAAAACTTCCTCAGAGAAAAATAGTTACTACCGCGGCGGCGGGATATTCTTCATACGGAAACCAGATAGGACTTGCAACGGGAATAGTCGACGAAATTTATCACGACGGCTATGCCGCAAAAAGAATGGAAATCGGCGCGGTTATAGCGGCGGCACCCGCGGAGAACGTCAGACGTGAAAGACCGATTGCCGGAGATGTTATTATACTTTTAGGAGGCAGAACGGGAAGAGACGGCTGCGGCGGCGCAACGGGATCGTCTAAATCGCATACGGTTAACTCTCTTGAAACCTGCGGCGCGGAAGTACAGAAAGGTAACGCACCCGAAGAACGTAAACTGCAAAGGCTTTTCAGAAATCCTGTTGCGAGCAGAATGATAAAGCGTTGCAATGACTTTGGGGCAGGCGGCGTATCGGTCGCAATAGGCGAACTTGCGGACGGACTGGATATAGACCTCAATAAAGTACCTAAAAAATACGAGGGGTTGGACGGAACAGAACTTGCCATAAGCGAATCGCAGGAAAGAATGGCTGTAGTAGTTGATAAAGCGGACGCAGATAAATTTATAAGTCTCGCTAACGGAGAAAACCTTGAAGCGACAGTGGTCGCAAGTGTAAAAGAGGAGCCCAGGTTGACAATGACCTGGAACGGCAAGAAAATCGTAGATTTAAGCCGCGAATTTTTAAATTCAAACGGTGCTGAAAAACACATAACCGCGCAATCGGAAAAAGTTAAGGACTTTATAAAAACCGATTTTAAAGGTTTTGCCGAAGAATATAAAAGGCTTGCAGGCGATCTTAATATCTGCTCTAAACGCGGACTTTCCGAACGGTTTGACTCCACAATCGGCGCCGGGACCGTGCTCATGCCGTTCGGCGGAAAAAATCAACTTACGCCCATTCAGGCGATGGTGCAGAAGATATCTGTCGAAAACGGGTTTACCGACGACTGCTCTTTTATGTCCTGGGGATACAATCCGTTTATAACGGAACAAAGTCCTTATCACGGCGCTTATCTTGCCGTAATCGAGTCGGTAAGTAAACTTATAGCGACGGGCGCAAAGTTTAAAGACGTCTACCTTACTTTCCAGGAGTATTTTGAAAGACCCGGAAAAGATCCGAAGCGTTGGGGCAAGCCTCTTGCCGCGCTTTTGGGTGCGTTCAGAGCACAGAAGGAACTCGGTATAGCGGCGATAGGCGGAAAAGACTCCATGAGCGGAAGTTTTGAAAAACTCGACGTTCCGCCGACTTTGGTATCGTTTGCAGTAACTACGGGAAAAACGCAAGACGTTATTTCACCCGAATTTAAAAAAGCAGGGGATAAAGTCGTTTTGATAAAACCCGAATACGGTAAAGACGGACTTCCGAAAGCCGATTCATTGATAAAAGTTTTTGAAAAAGTGAGTGGTCTTATTTCTTCAAAAACAGCGGTCGCTGCATACACGCCATGCATGGGCGGAATAGCGGAAGCAATAATGAAGATGTGCATGGGCAACGGATTCGGCTTTGACTTTGACGAAAATCTTTCTGTCAGCGATATCTTCGGGTATAATTACGGCGCATTTGTTCTCGAACTCAGTAATGATTCCGATGAAGGTATGGTTTTGGGAAGAGTAACTGATAATTGCGTATTGAAATATAAAGACGAAAGCGTTGATTTTGATAAAATTTGCGAAACATATGAAAACAAACTTGAAAGCGTGTTTGCATGCAATATATCACAGGGAAGCGGAAATCCCGAGAATGTATCATTCATATCGAATGAAAAATTTTCCGCGAACATAAAATGCGCAAAACCGAAGGTGCTTATACCTGTATTCCCCGGTACAAACTGTGAGTACGATTCTAAAAAAGCAGTAACAGAAGCGGGGGCGGAAGCGGAGATTTTCGTTATAAACAATCTTACCGCCGACGGAGTTTCGAGAAGTGTTGAAGGCTTTGCCGAAAAGATAGGAAAGTCTCAGATAATATTTATTCCCGGCGGATTTTCGGGCGGCGACGAACCGGACGGCTCCGGTAAATTCATAACCGCTTTTTTCAGAAATGCGGCGATAAAAGAAAAAGTAACAGAACTTCTTGAAAAACGCGACGGACTTATGTGCGGTATCTGTAACGGTTTTCAGGCGCTGATTAAACTCGGACTCGTTCCGTACGGAAAAATAATAGACACCGACGAAAACTGCCCGACACTTACTTTTAACACCATAGCGAGACATCAATCCAAGATTGTCAGAACGCGTATCTGTACCGATAAATCGCCATGGCTTAAAGGCGTAAAAGTCGGAGATATTATAAACGTTCCCATTTCCCACGGGGAAGGCAGATTTTTATGCAATGACTCACTGCTTGAGTCTTTGAAAACAAACGGTCAGATAGCGACGCAATATGTAGATTTATGCGGCAACGCTACTTTCGACGTGCGTTATAATCCCAATAACTCTGTCGGAGCGGTGGAGGGTATAATTTCTCCCGACGGAAGGGTTATAGGTAAAATGGGACACTCGGAAAGAGTGGGCAAAGGACTTTATAAGAACGTATCTGGAAATTACGATATAAAAATGTTTGAATCTGCCGTAAAATATTTTAAGTAACAACTCATTTTATTCTGTAAAATTTGAAAATTGAATAAAACGGCTTAAAAAGAGTAAAACATTTGAGTTAGAATTTACTTTCCGAAACTTATTTAAAGAATAAAATTTCCATTAGATTTTTCATTTAAATTTTTTTGGTTTGTGTAAAAACTTGACAATTCGGCCAGAATAAGATATAATATAAAAAATAAATCTTAATTGGGCTGTATGGCAAGATAAGATTTTAAAAGGTAATAATTTACGGTGTAAAACTTGTCTGCCTATGGGCAGACTTTTTTTGGGAGAGCAAATGTACTGTTTTTCGGATAAGGATTATTCGTCCGCTATTGAAAGGGCGAAAAAATATATCACAGAAAAGGAAGGGTGTTTTTCTCCCGATTTTTCCCGTTTTTCAGAAAGAGGCGTTATTTTTCCCGGTTTTTGCGATGTGCATGTACATTTCAGAGAACCGGGTTTTTTTTATAAGGAAAGTATAAAAACGGGGTCAATGGCTGCGGCTCGCGGAGGATATGCTGCGGTATGCACTATGCCGAACTTAAATCCCGTTCCCGACAGCAGGGAAAATATAGAAAAACAACTTGATATTATAAAAAATGACGCTGTTATAGGTGTATATCCTTATGCTTCAATAACGATAGGCGAAAAAGGTGAAAAACTATCCGACATGGAAAAATTATCCTCGTTTTCGGTTGCTTTTTCCGATGACGGTAAGGGAGTACAGGACGAACACCTGATGCGTAAAGCAATGCTCAAAGCGAAATCGCTCGGGAAAATAATAGCCGCACATTGTGAAGACAATTCGCTGCTATTCGGCGGATACATACACGACGGAAACTACTGTGTTAAGCACGGACACAAAGGTATTTGTTCGGAAAGCGAGTATAAACAGATAGAGCGTGATTTAAGACTTGCGAAAGAGACGGGTGCCGCCTACCACGTATGCCATATTTCGGCAAAAGAGAGTGTGGATTTAATAAGAAAAGCCAAGAAAGATGGCGTTGACGTAACGTGTGAGACAGCGCCGCATTATCTTACAATGGATGACGGAGATTTGAAAGAGGACGGGCGTTTCAAGATGACTCCGCCGCTCCGCGATAAGAGCGACAGATATGCTTTAATAGAGGGAATAATTGACGGTACGATAGACATGATAGCGACTGACCACGCTCCGCACAGTTCTGAAGAGAAGAGTAAGGGACTGAAAGGCAGCCTTTTCGGTGTAGTGGGGCTTGAAACAGCGTTTCCCGTACTTTATACTAAATTGGTACGCACGGAAATTATAAACATTGAAAAACTGATTGAACTTATGTCGATAAATCCCAGAAAGAGATTTAAAATCGCGTTGGGAGAGGAAGATTTTTCGGTCTGGGATCTTGAAAGTAAATTTACGGTTGATCCCGCAAAGTTTTTATCGAAAGGAAGAAGTACTCCCTATGAAGGACAGGAATTATTCGGTGTAAATTTACTGACAGTCTATAACGGTAAGACCGTTTACTATAATAAAAAATCGGAGGAGTAAACATGGCAAAGAGAACAGACATCAAAAAAATACTGATAATAGGCTCGGGCCCGATAGTAATAGGACAGGCAGCAGAGTTCGATTACGCAGGTACACAGGCATGTTTGGCGCTTAAAGAGGAAGGGTACGAGGTTATACTGGTAAACTCAAATCCCGCAACGATAATGACCGATACGACTATTGCAGATAAAGTATATATGGAACCGCTCACGCTCGAATACGTTGCAAAAATTTTAAGGTATGAGCGTCCGGACGCCATTGTACCCGGAATAGGCGGACAGACGGGATTAAATCTTGCCATGCAACTTAAAAAGAAAGGCGTTCTCGATGAATGCGGCGTGGAACTTTTGGGAACAAGCAGCGAAAGTATAGAACGCGCAGAGGACAGGGAACTATTTAAAGAACTCTGTCAGTCTATCGGAGAGCCTGTTATACCTTCAAAAATAACATACAGCATAGACGAAGCGGTCAAAGCCGCCGAAGAAATAGGATATCCGGTGGTACTCCGCCCCGCGTTTACTCTGGGAGGAACGGGCGGCGGTTTTGCAAACGATAAAAACGAACTTACCGAGATAGGACTCAACGCATTCAAACTTTCACCCGTGCATCAGGTGCTTGTAGAAAAGAGCGTTAAAGGATACAAAGAAATCGAATTTGAAGTCATGCGCGACTCGAACGATAAGGCTATAACCATATGCGGAATGGAAAACGTGGATCCTGTCGGAGTTCATACGGGCGATTCGATAGTTGTCGCGCCTATAATGTCGTTAAGCGATAAAGACCTTAAAATGCTCAACGACAGTGCGATAAAAATTATAAGGGAACTTAAAATCGAAGGCGGCTGCAACGTACAGTTTGCTCTCAATCCCGAATCAAGCGAGTATTATCTTATAGAAGTTAATCCGAGAGTTTCGCGCTCTTCCGCGCTCGCTTCAAAAGCGAGCGGATATCCGATAGCGCGCGTTACCGCTAAAATTGCGGTGGGCATGGCGCTTGAAGATATAAAGATAGCCAACACCAACGCGGCTTTTGAGCCGTCGCTCGATTATGTTGTGGCTAAATTTCCGCGTTTCCCGTTTGATAAATTTTCTCAGGCATCCAATATTCTCGGAACGCAGATGAAAGCGACGGGCGAAGTTATGGGAATAGGTTCGCATCTTTCAGAGTGTATGCTTAAATCCGTGCGCTCTCTTGAAATAGGAGTGGACCATTTGTGGATGAAAAAGTTTGACGAAAAAACTACCGAAGAACTTAAAGAATATATAAAAGATTTCCGCGACGACGGTATTTTCGCAGTAACCGAACTTTTAAGACGCGGAGAAAGCGTTAAAAAGATTCACGAAATAACCATGATAACAGAAGTTTTCCTCGAAGCGATAAAGAAAATCGTGGAAATGGAAAAAATCGTTGAACAAAAACCCTTCGACTTAAAGACGCTTTCAGCGGCAAAGTTAATGG
The DNA here is from genome assembly GCA_944376035.1 of uncultured Clostridia bacterium. GTDB lineage: Bacteria > Bacillota > Clostridia > Christensenellales > Borkfalkiaceae > UBA1259. The sequence continues at coordinate 6,082 of CALWBJ010000148.1, forward strand.
GATTTTCGGATAAGTACATAGCAAAACTCTGGAAGAGCGATGAAATTAAAGTTTTCAATATGAGAAAGGAAAATAAAATTTTCCCGTATTACAGAATGGTAGATACCTGCCACACAGGCGCTTACATACCTTATTTTTACTCTTCCTACACTGCGGAAAAAACCGATTCGAAACTTTCTGACAAAAAGAAGATTGTTGTTCTGGGCGCCGGTCCCATAAGAATAGGTCAGGGCGTGGAGTTTGACTATTCGACCGTTCATGCGGTAACTACAATAAAGAAGTCGGGATATGAAGCGATAATAATAAACAATAATCCCGAGACGGTTTCGACAGACTACACCACGGCGGATAAACTGTACTTTGAACCGCTTACGCCCGAAGACGTAATGAATATAATCGAATTCGAAAAGCCCGAAGGCGTGATAGCGTCGCTCGGCGGGCAGACGGCTATAAATCTTGCAGAACCGCTCATGAAAAGAGGAGTAAAGATTATAGGTACCGACTGCGAAGCGATAGACCGCGCGGAAAACAGAGATCTTTTCGAGAAGATACTTTATGACCTTGATATACCGCAACCTGACGGACGCGCGGTAACCGATATCGAAGAAGGTGTAAAGGCGGCAAAGGAAATAGGTTATCCCGTCTTAGTCCGCCCGTCGTTTGTTCTCGGCGGCAGGGCCATGCAGATAGTAGGTGACGAGAAACAGTTAAGGCGTTATCTTAAAACCGCCGTCGAAATAGACGAGGACAAGCCCGTACTTGTCGATAAATATATAGTAGGTAAGGAAGTGGAAGTCGACGCGATATGCGACGGCACCGATGTGTTTGTTCCCGGTATAATGGAACTTGTAGAAAGAACGGGTATACACTCGGGCGACTCAATAAGCGTATATCCGACATTCAGTATATCCGATAAAGTTAAAGGCATAATTTTGCAGTATGCAAAAAAGCTCGGGTTAGGTATTGGCATTAAGGGACTTTATAATATACAGTTTATAGTGGACAAATCCGAAAAAGTATATATAATAGAAGTAAACCCGCGTTCGTCGAGGACGGTTCCGTTCCTTTCGAAAGCGACGGGATACAGCCTTGCGGATATAGCGACCGAGGTAATACTCGGAAAGAGTCTGAAAGAACAGGGATTTTTCGCACTTTATCCCGAAGAGAAAAAGCGTTGGTATGTTAAAGTTCCCGTATTCTCATTCAATAAAATCAGGGGACTTGACGCATATCTTTCTCCCGAAATGAAATCGACGGGTGAAGCGATAGGTTACGACGACAAACTTAACCGCGCGTTTTATAAGGCTTTACAGGCGTCGGGAATGAAACTTCAAAATTACGGCACGGTTTTTGTAACGGTTGCCGATAAGGATAAAGAAGAAGCGTTGCCTTTAATTAAGAGATTTTATAATCTCGGCTTTAATATCCAGGCGACTAAGGGTACGGGCGAGTTTTTGAAAAAGAACGGTGTTCGCACTCATATACTCGGGAAAATAAGCGACGGAAGCGACGAAATACCGCAGGCAATAAGAAAGGGATATCTTGCTTATATAATAAATACGGGAACTTTGGAAGCGGGGACTAATTCAAGCGCAACGCACGACGGTTACGAAATAAGAAAACTTGCCACCGAGTTCAATGTAAATATATTCACTTCTCTCGATACGGTCGCAACGCTCTTAGACGTTCTCGAAGAAACTACGCTTTGTATTTCCACGATAGATTCTTAAGTAAAGTTTATAAAATAAAATTATACAGATAAAAATGAAACAGGTTTTTCTTGGAATTGCGGAGAATATTCCGATAGCAAAAAACGTAATGAAACTCACCTTAAAAGGCGACGTTTCCGATATAACAAATCCCGGACAATTTATAAACATCAAACTTGACGGGTTTTATTTAAGGCGCCCTATTTCCGTATTCGATAAAGGCGAAGATTGGGTCGGGGTCATTTATAAAATCGTGGGTAACGGCACCGAACAACTGTCTTTACTTAAAGGCGGGAAACTCGATGTTCTTACGGGACTCGGCAACGGTTATGATTTAAATTGCGCGGGCGAAACTCCTCTTCTTTTAGGCGGCGGTGCGGGAGTTCCTCCGATGTACTGGCTGGCAAAAGAACTTAAAAAACGCAGGAAAAAAGTTACGGCTATACTCGGGTTTAATAAAAAAGAAGAAATATTCTGCGAAAAAGATTTTGTCGAACTAGGTGTAGATACTATAATAACCACGGTTGACGGAAGTTACGGAGTAAAAGGTTTTGTTACCGACGCCATGAAAGATTTGAATTATTCATATTTTTATGTGTGCGGACCCGAACCTATGCTCAAAGCCGTTTATAAAACAAGTAATACAGAAGGCGAATTCAGTTTTGAAGAAAGAATGGGGTGCGGTTTCGGTGCGTGTATGGGCTGCTCTTGTAAGACGATACACGGGTCAAAGCGGATATGTAAAGACGGACCGGTTCTTAAAAAGGAGGAAATCTTATGGCGGATCTCCGTGTAAACCTTTGCGGCATAACAATCGATAATCCCGTTATTCCCGCGAGCGGAACATTCGGTTACGGGTATGAATTTAACGAACTTTACGATATAAATATTCTCGGAACATTTTCATTCAAGGGCACTACAAAAGAGCCGCGATTCGGAAACGATACGCCGAGAATAGCCGAGTGCCCGTCAGGCATGCTTAATTCCGTGGGATTGCAGAATCCCGGCGTGGAAAAAGTAATAAATGAAGAACTGAAAAAACTAAGCGGCTGTTTTCATAAGAAAGTTATGGCAAACATCAGCGGTTTTTCTCTTAACGATTATGTGTACACATGTGAAAGGCTTGATAAATGTCCCGAGGTCGGCTGGCTTGAAGTAAACGTAAGTTGCCCGAACGTCCACGGCGGCGGAATGAGTTTCGGACTTTATCCCGATTCGGTTGAGGAAGTTACTCGCGCCGTTAAAAAAGTTACCTCAAAGCCTGTTATAATAAAACTTTCCCCGAACGTTACCGATATAGTAAGTATAGCAAAAGCGGCGGAAAACGGGGGCGCTGACGGCATAAGTTTAATAAATACGCTTTTGGGCATGAGAATAGATTTAAAAACCCGCCGTCCCGTTCTTAAAAACATAACGGGCGGACTGTCGGGGCCCGCAGTTTTTCCGATAGCCGTAAGAATGGTTTATCAGGTCGCTAAGGCGGTAAATATTCCCGTTATAGGAATGGGGGGTATATCTTCTGCCGAAGATGTTATTGAAATGATGCTCGCGGGGGCTGCTGCGGTCGAAGTGGGCGCGGCAAACCTCGTAAATCCTTATGTCTGCAAAAACATAATTGAAGACTTGCCGGATGCTATGGAAAAGTACGGAATAGATCGCCTTTCTGATATAACGGGCGCCGTCCACGTGTAATAAAATTTATATAAAAAACTTAAATCATCAAATACGATTATTCATGTTAAGAAAGAAAAAACAAAAAATATTTTCAAAAAATTATAAGTTAAAATTGAATTAAAACGACTGTTCATTCGGAGGATAAAAATGGGAAAGGACGTAATTATTGCGCTCGATTTTGAAAATAAGGAAAAGACATTGGCTTTTCTTGATAAATTTACTGACAAAAAGCCTTTTGTCAAGATAGGAATGGAACTTTTTTACGCGGAGGGACCTTCGATAGTAAAGGAAATAAAAAAACGCGGTCACAAAATTTTTCTCGATTTAAAACTTCACGACATACCTAACACGGTAAAAAAGGCTATGGCGGTATTGACTTCGCTCGATGTTGATATGTGCAATCTGCATGCTGGCGGGACGGTGAGAATGATGCAGGCGGCTCTTGAAGGTCTTACAAGAGCGGACGGAACCCGTCCGCTACTTATAGCGGTAACGCAACTGACTTCAACAGATCAGGAA
>CALWBJ010000149.1 GCA_944376035.1 uncultured Clostridia bacterium
GGTGCTTTTGCACCGCCCGCTTTAAATAATGTGATACTATAATTAAGCTTTTATTTTAACTTATATCTTTATTTGAGAAAGTGTCTCTCCGACTTTTTTGCGTATACAAAGGACGTCTTCGTTTAAGGGCAATGTTGCGGAAAGGTCTATAATAACCTTTTTTCTGCCTCCGAAGTTCTGCACGAGATATGCCGCGGGATAAACGGTAAGAGAAGTTCCCGCTATTATAAGCAGGTCGGCATTTTCAAGCGCGAGTGTCGATTCGTTCCATGCCTCTTGCGGAAGAGGTTCTTCATAGAGTACAACTTCCGGTTTGATTATTCCTCCGCATTCGCACCGCGGTATACCCGAAGAATTTTCGATAACCGAAAGAGGGTAGAATTTGCCGCATGACATACATCTGTTGCGATGTACGCTGCCGTGAAGTTCATAGACGTTTTTGCTTCCCGCCCTTTGATGAAGTCCGTCGATATTTTGCGTTATTACCGCCGAAAGTTTTCCCGCTTTTTCCATTTCTGCAAGTTTATAATGCGCGGCGTTCGGCAATATGTTTTTCGGAAGCATCTGCGTTTTGTAAAAATCGTAAAACTCCTCTGTGTGCTCGTCAAAAAAACTTCTGCTTAGCATGTGTTCGGGAGGATAAGCAAATTTTTTCCTGTAAAGTCCGTTTTCACTTCGGAAATCGGGCAGTCCGCTTTCTGTGGAAACGCCCGCCCCGCCGAAAAAAACTATATTGTTCGCTTGGTCTATCCACCGTTGCAGTGTTCTTATATCTTCGCTTATATCTTTTTGCAGCACGCTTTCTGCCATCATTTTCTCCTTAAACTTATAAACCTTTAAATAATTATATGCCCGAATTCAAAAAAACGCAATACCTTTTTTAATTTTTTACTTTATCAGAAAGTTATTTTTATTAAATTAGAATTTTATTATTATTAAAATAGTTTCATTTTTTCAACTTGTTATTTTATTAATATTTTAATACAATTTAAATTTATAAATTTTATAATCTTTACAATCCTGTTTCGTGTAATATTTTTTATTTTTATTAAACTTTTCATTTAAACAAATCGGAGTTTGACATATACGATAAAAAAAATTATAATATTTATATCCCCCAAGGGGGGGATATGGAGGACAATATGGGAGAGCATGTTCATACAAAGGCTGTGCTTAACAGAATATCGAGAGCAACGGGGCACATGAATTCGGTTAAAAAGATGATTGAGGACGGAAGAGATTGCAGTGAGGTTTTGATTCAACTTTCGGCGGTAAGGGCGGAAATAGTCAACATAAGCAAGATTATATTAAAAGACCATTTGGATCATTGCGTCGTAAAGGCGGTTAAAGAAAACGGGGAAGAGGGCATAAAGCAGTTGCAAGAGGCGATAGACAAATTATTATGATAAGTAAAAAAGTCAGTGCGATTAACGCGGGGATTTTGCTTGCCGTGCTTGCGGCGGCGCTTTACGCGCTTAATTCGCCGCTTTCCAAAATTCTTTTAGGATATATGCCGCCGACGCTGACGGCGGGGTTTTTATATTTAGGCGCAGGGCTGGGTATGGGCGTTATCGCCCTTGTGCGCAAGGCAAGGGGCGAAAGAAATTCCGAAAAAAAACTTACTTTAAAGGAATTTCCGTTTACGCTCGCTATGATTTTGCTTGATATAGCCGCGCCTATATGTCTTTTATTCGGACTTAAATATACAACCGCGGCAAACGCGTCTCTTCTCAATAATTTTGAGATTGTCGCTACGGCGGTAATTGCGCTTTTCATATTCAAGGAAAAAATAAGTCCAAGACTTTGGCTGGGTATAGTTTTCGTTACGTTATCCTGTATGATTCTTTCGTTTGAAGACATATCGGGACTCAGGTTTTCGGTCGGGTCGCTCCTTATTCTCTTAGCCTGCGTATGCTGGGGGTTCGAGAATAACTGCACGAGAAAAATATCATCCAAAGATCCCTTGCAGATAGTATTGCTGAAAGGTATATTTTCGGGTGCGGGATCGGTGGCAATCGGTCTTATTGCGGGCGAACGTATAGGCGTATTGTGGAGCGTATTTGCCGTGCTCGGAGTAGGTTTTATTGCTTACGGATTAAGTATACTGTTTTACGTATACGCTCAAAGGATATTAGGCGCGGCAAGAACGAGCGCGTATTATGCCGTCGCGCCGTTTATAGGCGCGCTTTTGTCTCTTCTGATATTCAATGAAATGCCGCACTTTACTTATTTCATAGCGCTTGCATTTATGATTATCGGCGCGTTTTTGTGCTCGTCGGATAAGCCGATTTTTAAAAAACTCAAAAAAAATTCAAACGGTGAAACGCCGATTGCGGAGGGGGGAAATAATGAAGAAATTGAATTAAATAAACAAATAGTAAAAAAAGAATAAAAAGTATAAAAAGAACTGATTGAAAAAATCTAAAAAGTCGGGAAAAGCGATAAGGGGAATGAATAAGTCTCTAAGGAATTATTTTATGCGGCTTTTAGGTTTAATTATATTATTGTTTTTTTCTGTTTTTTAAAAAGTTTTTTTGCCGAAATATTATTGAAAAGCAAAATAGTTAGTGATATAATAAACTATAATATAATAAAAATAATTGTCTTTATGTTAGGAAAAGGAGTAACAATGTTGAAAAGGACAAAAAATTATAAAAGTTATATATTAATTCTTATAGCAATAATATCGTTATTGTTTGTTTACTCTGCCGTTTATGTAGCGGCGGCGGACACATATTCGGCAAATGAAGAGGACAGTTTACCGTTGCCTGTTCATAAAGACCATATAGCAATGGGGTTTACTGCAATTACTGATGATACCGTGTTTTTAAGCGGGGGGACAACGCCGGAAAGCGCTACCGTTTATTATTTTCTCGATAAAGATATAAATCTTAAAGGAAATATTACCGTTGAAGGTCGCGCAACCCTTTGTTTAAACGGACATATGGTTTCGGGTAGGGAGACGGAAAACTTTAACGGTCCGAT
>CALWBJ010000150.1 GCA_944376035.1 uncultured Clostridia bacterium
CTGCTACATTAAAAAAGAACCTGGCGTTAATAAACGCCAGGCCTAAAAAAGTTTTGCATTACCAGACACCGCAAGATTTGTTTGAACTAAATCTTAAAAAGTGTTGCTCTTAGTTTGACAATTCATCGAGCGCATTTTGTCGGGTTTGGCAATTTTCAATATTAAGAAATATTTAGAACAAAATAAAATTTAGAACAAAACAATATACTGAAAAATAGTAAAAAAGCAAAAAATATTATAACATAGTAACAACATAATAAATAATAATAAAAAAATAAAAAATTCAGAAAATCATGTATGGAGGAAACAGACCGGAATGGAGTATCTTTGGTATGCGTTATCGGGAATAGCGGGAGGAATTCTCGGAGGAATGGGAATGGGCGGCGGCACTTTGCTGATACCGCTTTTAAATATTTTCTGCGGTGTCGAGCAACACGCGGCGCAGGCTGTAAATCTTGTAAGTTTTATACCTATGGCAGTAGTTGCCCTTGTAATACATTCGAAAAACAAACTGGTAGGGTATAAGGGAGTACTGTTTATTATAATTCCGGGACTTCTGACATGCGTCGCCGGTTTTTTTCTGGCTAAGAGTATAGACGGCAAATTACTCGCGAGATGTTTCGGAGGCTTTCTCACGGCGCTTTCGGTATTTCAGTTTGTGGCAGGACTTAAACAGACAAAAAACGACAAATAGTTTTGTGCATTTTGTATATTGCTTGAAATTGAAAAAAAGTTCTTAAAAAGCAATTAAATGAACAAAAATAATCAAAATCAAAAACAAAAACATGCGAAAATTTTTATTTTTTTGCCGTATATGAGCGAAGAAAAATATAAAAAAATTTTTAATGTAAAAAAATGCACAAATTTAAAAAAAGGTATGTACAAACACAATATCTTGTGTTATAATGTGTAAGAATTATAATAAAATAACGCAAGGTGATACAATTGGAAAAGATAGCGGTAATAGATTTGGGGTCAAACACAGCGAGACTTCTGCTTGTGAACGTAAAAGAAAACGGACACTTTCAGATAGTTGATCAACTAAAAGAAGCGCCGAGGCTGGGAGAAGGGATGGAGCGCGACGGATTTTTGAAACCCCAACGGATACAAGAGACAATAAAGACTCTTAAAATGTTCAGAAAACTATGCGACGCGAACGGAGTGGAAAAGACCATAGCAGTTGCTACCGCGGCGGTTCGCCGCGCTAAAAACCAGCGCAGTTTTCTTGACGAAGTTTCCGCGACGTGCGGGATAAAACTGCGGGTATTAAGCGCCGAAGAAGAGGCTATGTACGTATACAGAGGGGTAATCAATACCATGGATATACCCAAGGGGATTATTCTTGAAATCGGCGGCGGAAGCACTAAAATAGTTTATTATAACAGGCGAAATCTGTTAAATTATGAGACGTTGCCGTTCGGGGCGATAACATTAACCGAACTTTTCTGTGCAGACGGTTCTTCTCCCGACGAACAGGCTCAGAAAATCGAAGAATTTTTTACCGAGCAGTTAAAGCGCATAGAATGGCTCAAAGACGTGGATCCGGAAGTTCAGATGATAGGTGTCGGCGGTTCTTTCAGGAATCTTTGCAGAATGAAAAAGATAATGATAAAGTATCCTCTAAAAACCATTCATAACTATGTTGTATCGGATACCGATTTTAACCACGTGTATGACCTTTTGAAGAGTCTGGACCTTGACCGTAAGAAGAAGATAAAGGGTCTTTCGAGCGGTCGTGCGGACATTCTTCCGAGCGCTCTTGCGGCAATTTCCGCATTTAAAAAATACATGAATCTCGGAAACGTCGTGATAAGCGGAAGCGGACTCAGAACGGGTATTTTGTTCAATTACGCAATGCCTGTTACGCTGGACAAGCCTATATCTGACGTATTGACGTACAGTCTCAATACCCTTACGGATTTTTACGGCTGTAATATTGCTCACACCGAACACGTGGTCAATTTATCCATACAATTATTCAAACAATTAAGAGTATTGCACAAGTTCCCGAGACAGTATCTGAAAATACTTAAAGTCGCGGCGTATATGTACGATACGGGCAAGAGAGTCGGGTTTTATAATTTTGAAAAACACAGCGGATATATAATACTTAACTCAAATATTTACGGATTGAGTCACAGGGATATAGTTATGGCATCGTTTGTAGCGGCAAATACGGCGATAGAGGACATAAATCCGTTCGACTGGGCAAGATATCGCGACCTTGTAGGAGATGACGATGTCGATTCGGTCAAAAAAATGGGTATAATTCTCCGTATAGCGAGTGCGCTTGACAGAAGTCTTTCTGCGGTGGTAAAAGGTATAAACTGCGACATTCTCGGCGACTCCGTCATAATGAAAACCGAGGTGGACGGAGACGCGACGCTTGAAATAAACAGCGCGTTGGAAATCGGCGCGGATTTCAGAAAGATATTTAAGAAAAATCTTGAAATACTTTAAGATTAAAAACAAAGACGCCGAAGGGAAAAATTCGGCGTTTGTTTTAAACGGATAACCGGTAAATTATAAAAACTATTAAGGTCTTGTCGGTATGTGAAAATACATACATGCCGATTTACTTTTAAACGGAGAGAAAATTATGGCGTCTGAAAAATTGGCAATAGATTTCGACAGTGCTGTAACAAACATATATAAGATAGGGAGCGGACTGGTTTTAAGCGAACCTACGGTTGCCGCGGTCGGGGCGGACGCAAAGAGCGAACTCAAAGCGGGCGGTATAGAGGCGCGTAAACTGATAGGTAAGACTGCGGATAATACAAGAATAGTTTTCCCTGTTTTTGAAGGCGAGATAGTAAACGAGAGAGTAGCGTCGGAGTTGCTTTCTTTTTTCCTGAAAAAAGTGGGTGTGTCAGGCGGATTATCGGGTGTAAGCGCCGTGATGAGCGTCCCTTGCGGTACCGAGGAGGAAATGCTTCAAAAATATTATTCGGTAGCCAAAGGCGCGGGAATAGACAAAGTCTGTTTTATTGAAGCGCCCATTCTTTCCGCACTCGGTCAGAGATTGCCTCTTTCCGATTCAAGTCCGTGCTTTTTGATTGATATGGCGGGAGGCACTACGAATATTGCCGCGCTTTCGCTTGACGGTATAATTGTAGGCATTTCGGTGAGTTTGGGCGGAAATAAAATAACTACCGATATTATCGATTATGTTGCAGACGCTTACGGATTGCAGATAGGTTTGCTTACGGCGGAAAGGCTTAAAAAAGAGATAGGAAGTCTGTCGGAAGGAGACGGGCTGAGCACTGTCGTAAACGGACGCGATCTGCTTTCGGGAACTCCCCGAGCAGTTTCGTTAAAGGCTTCTGATATTTTGGAACCGGTGAAAATGTATTACGACAAGATAGCGGATATAGCAAAGTCGGTGCTTGTAAAACTTCCTCCCGAAGTTTCTGCGGAAATAACGCATGCCGGTATTTACGTTTCGGGTGAGGCGTCATCTGTATACGGGCTCGAATCCTACTACCGTAAAAAATTCGGCATTCAGATAAACGTCGCGGAAAACGCGGCGATGGCAGTAGCGCTCGGCGGAGGAATTGCCGTGGGGAATTATGATTTACTCAAAAAATTATCCGTTAAGTTAAAATAAATTTATATATATAGATAAATATAAAGTTTTGGAATACTGAATTTAAAAATAAATCTTTATCAAAATAGTTATGGGATTTTAAACAAATAAGTATAAGTTTATAAGTTAAAACGGCATAAAAATAAATTTATATTGAAAGGACTAAAAACCGCGCGATTTTGTCAAAATAAGTCAAAAGGCGCGGTTTTTTATTTGTTAAAATGAATATCGGGAGGTAAAGGCAGTGGCTCAGAAAATCGTAATTACTTCCGGCAAAGGCGGCGTAGGTAAAACCACGGTAACTGCAAATCTCGGAAGCGCGCTGGCCTCGATGGGGCTAAGCGTCGCGCTTATTGATATAGATTTCGGTCTTAACAATCTCGATGTGGTGATGGGTGTGGAAAATAAAGTCGTTTACGACATTTCCGATGTTCTTGACGGCAGGTGCAGGGTAAAACAGGCGCTCGTCCAGGATAGAACCAGAAAAAATCTTTACGTTCTGCCTTCTAACGGGTTAAACGTCAACGCCCAGGTAAGCGGACAGAATATAAAACTGATAATCGAAAGTTTGAATCCGCTTTTTGATTACATACTGCTCGACTGCCCCGCGGGTATAGACGTAGGATTTCACAGGGCGGTTTCATGTGCGGACAAGGCGTTTGTGGTTACTACGCCTAATCTTACCAGTCTAAGAGATGCAGACAAGGTTATTTCAATTCTGCACAGTTATAAACCCGACTATATAGGTTTGATTGTAAACCGTGCCCGAGGCGACCTTATGTTAAGCGATAAAATGATGCGTCCATACGATATACAGGCACTTTTAAAAACCGAACTTTTGGGAGTTCTACCGGAAGAAGACACGGTGTTTTTATCCTGCGGATACGGTATCCCGCCAAAGAGCGATTCGGGAAGGGCTTATAAAATACTTGCAAAAAACGTCCATTCAGGCTCGCGGAAAATTTTTGACGTTACAGGGAAATATTCGGGATTCTGGGGAAGTATAAGAAGGAGTATAAAAAGAAGCGTATGAATAAACATAAAGCGGAACTTGCACGTATCAAAACTCTGATAGACAGCGACCGTATGAGTACGGGCGACAGTTTCGGCGATCTGATTATAAGCGATCTGTCAAAATTACTTAATGATTATTTTGATTTCAGACAAAGTCCTTCTCTGTCTATAACCAAAGAGGGGGACGGATTCAGAGTAAACATTTCTCTTTACGCTACCAGAATAAAAAATTTCGGAACTTTACCTAAATAATTTGTCTTTAAGCGAAATAAAATAAATCAAAATAACTTTACAGTGTTTTAATCTGAAAGGTAATAAAAACAAGATAAATAAAAACCGAATCAAATAAAAATTAAGTTAAAAATTTATATTAAGTAAAACATGTCAAATAAAAATGAAAAAAACTTCAAGTCCGTCGTTTATTTTTCGGCGGGCTTAAAATTTTAAATTTGATAATAGATTTTGCATGTCAGGTAAATTACATTAAACATAATCAAAAAAATAAAATTTAGATTTATTTTTCATAAAAATAAATAAAGTTTAAATTATTTTTCCGATATTGAATTATTTTTGAAAAGAAATGAAATATATT
>CALWBJ010000151.1 GCA_944376035.1 uncultured Clostridia bacterium
GTTGTGGGCGGTATCTGGATGGAGCCTAACGACGGTAGTGCTGGTTTTTACGTTCCTACTCAACTTTACGAAGCATTATTCCTGTTTGCACTTTTCGGAGTGCTTACGTGGATGTTTTATAAGCGTAGCAATATAACTCATGCGGTTTATCTTTTCGGATACGGTGTTTGGCGTCTGTTTATAGAATTTTTCCGCACGGATTACAGAGGTGCAATCATATTAGGACTTGCGCCGTCTCAGTGGCAGTCATTTGTGTTTATACTGGGTGCAATCGCGATACTGATTTTTTATAAAGTAAAAAAATATCCGTTCGTTCTTCCTCCCGAAAAAGAAATTGAGGAAGTAGAAGCAGTAACTGAAAGTGTAGAAAATTCAGATGATAAAGGCGGGTCTTCTTCCGAAGATCCAAAATAATTGAATCATATAAACAGTATAAATATTATAGAAGATTTAAATAAAATACTTTATATAATATTTATATCTTATTATTATTTGTAAATATGTTCATATAATATATTAAATATATTTATTTTAAATAATTGTACTAAATTTCTTGATTTTATGATGTAAAAAATCCTACCGCTGACAGGGTAGGATTTTTGTTTTTAAATAGTGTATATTTTAAATAAAACAGATAGGTAAATAAATGTGTCAGTTTTATTTTTCAATAATTCATTTTCGCTCATTATAAATTGATAATGAATTATTCAGCCTTTTCTGTATCCGCTTTTTTTGCGCGCGGTTTTCTGGTTTTTTTAGCGGGCGCTTCTTCTACAACGGGTGTAGCAGGAGCAGTTTCTTCGGCGGGTTCAGCATTGACGACGGGAGCGGGTTGCTCAGCCGTTGAAGGAACACTGTTAATAGCAGCGTCAATTTTCTTTGCGAGTTTAGCCTTTTTGTTTGCTGCATTATTTGCATGAATAATATTTTTTGAGCATGCAGAATCAATAATGGCAAAAGCACCGGGAAGAGCCGCTTTTGCTTCGTCCAGTTTATTTTCTTTTATCAAAAGTTCGAGTTTTTTGATCTCAGTTCTGACCGCAGAACGTATCGCTTTGTTCTGTTCGGTCTTTTTATCGTTTACTAAAACTCTCTTTTTTGCAGATTTAATGTTTGGCATAATTGTATGCACTCCTTACTTTTCTTTTTCGTATCGGTAAACATTTTATCACAAATAAAATATAAAAGCAAGTACATTGCAGATATAATTTGGCAATTTTGCAGTATTTCTCACTAAATTTAACGCTTAAAACATACAATTTAGTATGTGTGAAAGGGCTATAGCGGTGTTTGACAGCGGGGTGGGAGGTCTTTCGGTATTAAAGAAACTTACCGAAAGTTTTCCGCAAGAAAAATTTATTTATCTTGGCGATAATAAAAATGCTCCCTATGGAAATAAAAGTAAAAGGGAGTTATTATCGCTTGCGTTAAACAATATAGACTTAATATTGAGTTATAAAGTAAAAGCAATTATAGTTGCATGCAATACTCTGAGCGTTAATATTCTCGACGAGATAAAACAGTTTGCCGGAATACCTGTTTTCGGGGTTTTTCCGCCCGTGGAGAAAGCGGAAATTTCAGGTGAAAAAACTTTGCTTCTCGCAACAGAACTTACATCTTCAAAATATAAAAGCACAGGGAATTTTAAATCACTTGGGTTAAAAGATTTAGTAGAGGATATTGAGAGTAATCTTTATTCCTTAAATACAATAAACATATCTCGTCATCTCAATTGCGTAAATCAAAAATTTGATAACGTGATTTTAGGTTGTACGCATTATTTTTTTGTCAAAAATAAAATAATCGACTACTTAAAACCACTTCGGATTTTGGACGGCGCCGATAATACTATTGAGAAAATAAATCAAGAACTTAAAATAACAAAACATTCAGAAAAAATCTTACGAAATGAACCTTTTTTTATTGGAAATAATAAAAAAACAAACAAATGTTTCTGGAATTTAGTGGTTAAGAATATAAAAAATTTATAAAAAAGTGGTCAAAAATGTTTAAAAAAATCTTAAAAAGGGTTGACAGTGGTCAAAATGTATGATACAATAACCGTACAATAAAAAAAAAGGAGTATTCGGGTAAATGGCCGGTAAAAATTATACGCATCAGTTGGATGCGAAAAACAGAATGCGAATACCGGCAAAATTGCGCGAAGAACTCGGAGAAAATTATTCTATTACAGTCGGTACGGGCGGATGTCTTTACGTCTATACCGAAGAGCAGGCAAAAGAGGTTAAGGCAAGTCTGAAAAACATCAATGCTTTCAGAGAAAAACAACTAAAAGCGGCGAGATTTATACTTTATAATTTCTGGGACGCCGAAGAGGACAAGCAGGGAAGGATATTGCTTCCTGAAAACCTCAGAAAATACGCCCGTATTGAAAAAAACGTGATAGTTTTCAAAGGTCCTAACTGCGTTGAAATATGGAGCGAAGAAGTTTGGAACGAATATTTTAACGACGTTAACTTTGAAGAACTTGCCGATGCGATGGATATATTGAAACAAAATGGCTGAACTTACTCATATTCCCGTGATGATAGATGAATGTATAGCGGGACTTAACATCAGAAACGGCGGAATTTATTTTGACGGAACTTTGGGCGGGGGCGGGCACTCTTACGAGATTCTTTCAAAAAGTGCTCCCGACGGAAAACTGATCGCGACGGATCTGGATGATTATGCTATTGAGCGGGCGGACAAGCGGCTTGAGGTTTTCAAAGGCAGATACACGCTTATAAAAGACAATTTCAAAAATTTTGATAACATAAAGAAAAATCTTGGAATTGAAGGGTTTGACGGAATTTTATTGGATCTCGGAGTTTCAAGTTTTCAGTTGGATGATAAAGAACGTGGTTTTTCTTATCTTGCAACCGATAAATTGCTTGATATGCGGATGGACAAAGACAATCCGCTCACGGCAGAAAGAATAGTAAACGAATACAGTGAAATTGATTTAAAAAGAATACTTCATGATTACGGCGAAGAGAAATTTGCGTCAGCGATAGCGAGAAATATAATAAACGAAAGAAAAATAAGGCCTATAAGATATGCAGGTGAACTTATTGATATAATCGCTAAAAGTATTCCTAAAAAGTTACAGCACGACGGGCATCCCGCAAAGCGTACTTTTCAGGCTTTAAGGATTGAAGTTAACGGAGAACTCGACGGGTTGTATCAGACGGTCATCAGCATGGCGAGAGCGCTTAATAAAGGCGGAAGAATCGCAATTATTTCTTTCCATTCGCTGGAAGACAGAATAATAAAAAATGCATTTAAAGAACTTGAATGCGATTGTATATGTGATAAATCTTTACCGGTATGCGTATGCGGCAAGAAAAAAGAGATAGAAATTATAACTAAGCACCCTATAACCGCCGGGGAAGAAGAACTGAAAATAAACAAAAGAGCAAAAAGCGCAAAACTGAGAATAGCGGAAAGAATATAAAGAGTTTAGTATCGAGAGGAGATTTTTATGATAACGACTAAAAGAGCAGACAATGTTATAAACGGATCTTACAGTAATATGAGTGGCGGGCAAGATGTTGCTCTGTTTGAAAGAGAAGCCCCCAAATCATATTCTTATCAGAAAGAAGAAGTGGGCGAAACAGAAAATCTCCAACAGGCAAGAGAGAGAATGCAGAGGAACCTTGACAGGCTCTTGAATTATGACCGCTATGCCGAAACGGAAAAAGCCGAAAGTGCGGCAATAGAAGAAAAAGCGGCTTATGAAGTTGAGCAGTCTATATCCGGTGCAGCCGTTGCATATTCAAATGAAGAGGATATAAGGCCTACTTCTACAACTATGCAGTTTGGCGACGGAGATGTCGACCAGATGTATAAAGAGATGAATGCCGCGGGAAATGTTAAAGAAAGTTACCGTCTGAATGCAAAAGGTAAATTTTTTGTTGTTCTTTACGGTCTTGCCGTAGCGGTGATTCTTGCTTTGATAATAATAAATACCGGAGTTCTTGTAACTCTTAACAGCAGGAACGAACAGAAAACTGCGGAACTTAACTATGTTATAAGTGAATACAACGAAAGAAAAGAAGTACGTGAAAACATTTCCAGCGACGAATACGTTATCAATATCGCCGAAAACGAATATAATATGATCAAAAAGTAATTAAACATAATTTGTCCGAATACATATATAATAAAGATTTGTATAATATTCGGAGGGCAAAAAAATAAAAGGCGAATTTTCAATAACAGTTTTACGAAAGAGGTTATTTGCAATTATTATTGCGGTAGCCTTTTTATTTTTGTTCGTTTTAGGCAGGCTTTTTTACATTCAGGTTTTATGGGGCGACGCATTGCAGGAAAAAGCCATAGACCAATGGACAAGAGAAATACCCGTAATTGCGGCACGGGGAAAAATTGTTGACAGAAACGGAGTTGTTATTGCGGATAACGATGATACTTATACCGTGTTTGTAAGGAAGCGTGCCGTTACGGATATGAATGCGGTTGTAGACGCGTTATCGACAGTGTTGGAACTTGATAGAACTTACGTTGAAAACAGGCTTACCACTACTGTTTCGAGTGAAGTAACCATACAAAAACAGGTAAAAAAAGAAAAAATAGATCAACTGTTGAAATACGGTTTTGAAGGGGTGTATTATTCTCGCGATAATTCGAGAGTATATCCTTACAACGAATTTTTATCATCTGTTTTGGGATTTACTTCAACCGACGGTAAGGGGCAGGCAGGGCTCGAACTGTATTATGATAAATATCTTAGCGGTATTAACGGTGAGATTTTATATGAAACCGATATAGTCGGAGTGGAAATAGACGGCGGAAAGGCCAGTTATATCCCTGCAACGGACGGGTTTAACCTAAAACTTACGATAGATTATGATATACAGCAACTTTGTGAAACGGCGATGGATGAGGCAATGGAAATACATAATGCCAAATCGGCGCAGATGCTTGTTCTTGATCCGTCTACCGGAGAAGTTCTGGCAATGTGTACAAAACCTTCTTTCAATCTTAACGATGTTCCGAGAGATGACCTTACGGCGCTTAATGCTCTTAGCAGAAACGGACTGGTATGCGATATTTATGAGCCGGGGTCAACGTTCAAGATATTGACTTCTGCTGCCAATATTCAGGAATACCTTAACGGAAATTCCAATGCGTTTTCAACTTCGCATATTTTCAGTTCGTCAAGGTACAGGTATATAGACGGTCAGAGGGTC
>CALWBJ010000152.1 GCA_944376035.1 uncultured Clostridia bacterium
AATATCCTCCGATTGTGTTTCTTTTTTCTGACTGGCAGGTCAGTTCTTATTTTACACAATCGGAGTCTTTTTTTCAAGACTCATCGGTAAACCTCTTTTCAACCCCGCGACTATCGCGGGGTTTTTGATATACAAAAAAGAGAGAACATTTATCCTTGTTCTCTCTTAAAAGATTTGTATTAAATTGTAGGTGTTAGGCGGAGATTAAAACGAAGTCGTCAGTTCAACTCCTGTTTTTCAAAAAACAGGTCAAAATGCAGCTCTTAAATTCAAATATTCCGCAAGGTGCGCAAAACACTAAATATAGTAACAAAAAAGCACAAGACCTACTAAATCTTGTGCTTTTTATGTTTTGTAGCTTTTTCGTACTACAAAGATGGCTCCTCAGGTAGGATTTGAACTTACAACTTACATTTCCCGTCACTTTATAGATAATCACTACCAATATCCAAAATTTTATTTTCATCAAGATGTAAGGATTTTAACCACTCATTCTTTTCCTTTTGTAGTTTACGGTAGCTTTCACTATCGGGATTGCAAAAAGACATCAATAGGTTATAGTGTTTCAGTTTGTTCCTTACTTTATCATTCGGATCGTCATCGTCGGCACGAGGCTTTTTGTATTGCAGATAGAAAAGTCCGAAACTTGCCCAACTATACGCTTTAAGACCTTGCTTTGCCGCTCGCTTACAATATCTTCGCCAACACAGCCGAAGTGAAGATTGATGTTTTCGCATTTGAAATTCTTCCCATTTGAAATCAATGACTAAATATTTTTCGTCTTTCCTCACCCGTTCGGGAAATAGTATACTCCGTAGTCCCACTTCATCAATGCCGTCAATATCCGCTAATTGAATTTTGAAATAATCTATTCGTTTCACGACTTCCCAAACAGTTGTTCTTGAGCAACCACACAGCGTTGCAATTTGCGAATAATTATTGCCTTTTTTCAAATATTCCATAATAAGACTATATTTTACCATAAAATTACCTCTTTTTGTCGCCCTCTAACACCCATATCAGTATATACAACGCACTGTTCAATTTTATTGGCCACCTGCGTTTTTGGGGGTATTTTTACCTTTTCTACGACTTATCGGGAGTAAAAAAACAGCCACTCTTTCACAAGAATGGCTGTTTTTTGTCTGTTTTATTGTAAATTATACCTTTTTAACCCTGTTTTTGGCTTATTTTGTCGCCCTCGGATTACGGATATTCGCCTGGGCGGCGGCGAGACGCGCGATCGGTACTCTGAAGGGTGAACACGATACGTACGTAAGTCCTGTCTTCTGACAGAATTCTATCGTTGAAGGATCTCCGCCGTGCTCTCCGCATATTCCGAGTTTAATGTCGGGTCTCGTGGATTTTCCGAGATCAACCGCCATCTTTATAAGTCTGCCTACGCCGATCTGGTCGAGTTTCGCACACGGATCGTTTTCGTAAATCTTTTTATCGTAATAAGCGTTAAGGAATTTGCCTGCATCGTCACGGGAGAAACCGAAAGTCATCTGCGTAAGGTCGTTTGTTCCGAACGAGAAGAATTCCGCCTCTTTGGCTATTTCGTCAGCAGTGAGTGCCGCTCTCGGAATTTCGATCATTGTGCCGACTTTATAAGTCAATTTAACATTTGCGTCTGCAATTATTTTATCCGCCGTGCTTACAACAACCCCTTTAACGTAAGCAAGTTCTTTCACTTCGCCCACAAGCGGTATCATTATCTCGGGAACTATATTCCAGTCGGGATGTTTTTTACTTACCGCAATCGCAGCGCCGATTACAGCCTTTGTCTGCATAACTGCAATTTCAGGATACGTTACCGCAAGACGGCATCCGCGATGTCCCATCATCGGGTTAAATTCATGAAGTGCTGCGATTTTGGCTTTAAGGTCCTTAACCTTCATATTCATATCTTCGGCAAGGGCTTTAATGTCAGCCTCTTCGGTAGGTACAAACTCATGAAGCGGCGGGTCGAGGAAACGGATTGTTACGGGGTAACCTTCCATGGCTTCGTAAAGCGCCTCGAAGTCTCCCTGCTGCATGGGAAGAAGTTTATTGAGTGCTTTTTCCCTCTGTTCAACCGTATCGGAAACGATCATCTCACGCATTGCTTTGATTCTGTCCGCCTCAAAGAACATATGCTCGGTTCTGCAAAGACCTATTCCCTCTGCACCGAACGCGCGAGCCTGTTTTGCGTCTTTGGGAGTATCGGCGTTAGTTCTTACTTTAAGAACTCTGAACTCGTCCGCCCATTTCATAATTCTTCCGAAATTACCCGAAACAGACGCGGGAACTGTGGGAATTGCTTCGCCGTAAATGTTACCGGTCGAACCGTCAAGAGAAATATAATCGCCCTCGTGGAAAGTCTTTCCTGCGAGAGTAAATACTTTTTCCGCTTCGTCTATAACTATTTCTCCGCAGCCCGATACGCAACAGGTACCCATACCGCGGGCAACAACGGCGGCGTGAGAGGTCATACCGCCTCTTACCGTAAGTATACCTTCGGCATAGTGCATACCTTCGATATCTTCGGGAGAAGTTTCAAGTCTTACAAGAACAACCTTTTCGTTTTTCTTGGTTACCCACTCGGTAGCGTCCTCAGCGGTAAACACAACCTTACCGCAAGCGGCACCCGGAGATGCGGGAAGCGCGTGTGCGAGGGGTTTCGCCTTTTTGAGAGCCGCGGCGTCAAACTGCGGGTGCAAAAGCGCGTCGAGTTGTTTGGGATCTATCATTAAAACGGCTTCCTTCTCGGAAATCATACCTTCGTCAACGAGGTCGCACGCAATTTTAAGCGCCGCCGCGGCGGTACGTTTACCGTTTCTCGTCTGCAACATGAACAGTTTGCCGTTTTCAATGGTAAACTCCATGTCCTGCATATCCCTGTAATGTTTTTCGAGTTTTTCGACAATATTAACGAACTGTTCGTAAACAGCGGGATTTTCCTTTTTGAGTTGGTCGATAGTCTGAGGCGTTCTGACACCTGCAACGACGTCCTCACCCTGAGCGTTCATGAGATATTCGCCAAACAGACCTTTTTCACCGGTGGCGGGGTTACGCGAAAATGCGACGCCCGTTCCCGACGTATCGCCCATATTCCCGAATACCATTTCCTGTACGTTGACGGCTGTACCCCAACTGGAAGGAATGTCGTTCATTCTTCTGTAATAAATTGCCCTGGGGTTGTCCCACGAACGGAAAACCGCTTTGATGGCGCCCATGAGTTGTTCCTTGGGTTCCTGCGGGAAGTCGCTGCCGATTTTCGATTTATATTCAGCTTTGAATTTTTCCGCAAGTTCTTTAAGGTCGTCCGCGTTAAGTTCGGTATCGAGTTTTACGCCCTTTTTATTTTTCATTTCGTCGATAAGTTCTTCGAAATACTTTTTACCTACTTCCATAACGACGTCCGAATACATCTGAATGAAACGGCGGTAAGAGTCGTAAGCAAAACGACGGTTGCCGGTTTTTTCCGCGAATTTTTCGACAACTATGTCGTTAAGACCGAGGTTGAGAATGGTATCCATCATACCCGGCATGGAAGCGCGGGCGCCCGAACGGACGGAAACAAGCAAGGGGTTTTCAAGATCGCCGAATTTCTTGCCGGTAATCTCTTCAAGTTTGGCGATATATTCCATGATCTGCGCTTGTATCTGGTCGTTAATCTTCTCCCCGTCTGCATAATACTGCGTGCAAGCCTCGGTAGTAATGGTAAACCCGCGAGGAACGGGCATTCCCAGTCCGGTCATCTCTGCAAGGTTAGCGCCTTTTCCGCCGAGAAGTTCCCGCATTTTGCCGTTGCCTTCGCTGAACAGGTAAATGTACTTCATTTTTTTAAATTTCCTCCAAAAATTTATAAACCTAATTATAAGAATTATTTTAATTTTAATAAATTTATCGTTTAAATCGACTTAATTTTCTGCCGCCTGGCGGTAGATATATATTTTACACTATTTTAATATATTTTTCAAGTTTATTGCAGTCAAATTATGTAATTTTGTTTACATTTTAATAATTTCTTTGAGCGAAAAAATATTTTCTTCGGCTTTATTGGTTATATAATAGTCAAAAAGTCTCAATACGGGGAGGGCTTGTTCGTCGGTAAGGGTCTGACCTTCCGAAAGTTTTTTTAAGTATGAATAAGTTGAAAAATTTATCTGTCTGAAAATATCACTGCGGCAATTTTCACAGTAAAATCCGCCCGAATCGTAATCGAAAAAGGTTTTGCCTTTTAAATCTTCTCCACACCCCGGGCAGCCGTTAAGATTTAGAGCATAACCCGAAAGGGAAAGAGCGGAAAAAAGAAATTCCGCTACAGCCGATTTCGGCGGCGTTTGGCCGTAAGAAAGCGTTTTCAAAGCGGAGAGCAGCAATGTAAACATGTTTTCCGAAACAATCCCCTCTTTCATAAACCGCTTGACGTATTCGGTAACCGCGCCCGCGCAAAAGTATTTTTCCACATTTTCACGAAGAGGATAAAAACTGTCTATTAAACTTGCGTTTATAATATTATTCTTGTTTGTACCGCTGATTATTATAAATTCAGCAAAACAAAAAGGCTCGGAAGCGAATTTTAACTTCGCCCCTGCCTTCTTTACGCCTTTCATACGCGCGGAAACCGCGCCTTTTTCAAGAGTATAAACGGATAGTATCTTGTCGTTTTCGCCGTAATTGACTCCGCCTAAAACTATACCGTTTAATTTTTCTTCCATAAATTCCTACTTCTTCATCAGATTTTTGTATAAAAGATAATAAGAGACTTCACCTGTCTTTTCGAAAAGTTCCCACGCAGAATCCGCGGGCTTTTTGAAATCAAAACCGTCTTTATTTCCCATAATTACCTCCGCTATCAGTATGCGGAATTATTTTAAGGTTATACGGCAATTAAAATATTTTATAAATTTTGTAAGTTTATAACTGTTAATATTATATTTTCGGATAATGATAAACGGTAGTGAGGTTTTTTGTTATGCACTTTTTCAATCGTTTTCGCCGTAGCCGAATTCTTTAAGGGAATTGGCGCTGTTACGCCAGTCTTCTTTCACTTTCACATAAACGGTAAGAAAAACTTTTTTGCCTAAGAACTTCTCCATATCCGTCCTTGCAAACGAAGACACTTCTTTAAGCGCACTTCCGTTTTTGCCTATGAGTATGGCTTTATGATTAGACTTTTCGCAAACAATGTCAAGGCTTACGTCGTATACCTTACCGTCCGGGCGGAGTGCGAATTTATTTATAATGATTGCCACCCCGTGCGGTATTTCCTTATCGAATTTAAGAAGAATTTTCTCCCGCATAATCTCGGAAATCATGAATTTGGACGAGCGGTCGGAAATAACGTCGTCGCCGAAAAGTTTTTCACCTTCGGGCAACTTGCTTTCGATAACTTTCAAAAGTTCTTTTATATTTCTGTTTTTTCTTGCGGAAACGGGAACAATTTCGGCATTTTCCTCGCCGAGTTCTTTCAGTTCGGAAATCAGAAGGCTCTCGGGCATAATATCCGTTTTGGTAAGCGCTATTATAAGCGGAACGCCTGACGAAATATATTTTTTTACAAGACTTCTGTCCGTATCGCTAAGTCCGTTATGCGCGTCAATGACAAAAAGTACGACGTCGACTTCCGAAACCGTATCCTGAGCCCTTTTCTGCATTACCGAATTTAAAAGGCTTTCGGCTTTATAGAGTCCGGGTGTATCGACAAACGCAATCTGAGAATTTTCTCCGTTGTATATTGCGGTTATCCTGTCTCTTGTGGTCTGAGGCTTGGGGGAAACTATCGCCACTTTCTCGCCCACTATAACGTTCACAAGAGTAGATTTTCCCGCGTTGGCGCGTCCTACTACCGCAACAAATCCGCTTTTCATTGCTCGTCCGGCCTCCCGAGAAGGGCAAGCACCGCCTTTTCCTTTTCACGCATCTCGCGCTTGTCCTCTTCGGTCATGTGGTCGTAACCGAAAAGATGCATAAGCCCGTGAATTATCAGATAATCGCGTTCGTCTTCTTCGCTGTGCCCTATTTCTTCGGCTTGCTCTTTCACTCTGTCTTCGCAAAGCACTATCGAGCCCAAAAAAATATATTTGCCTTCAAGTTCGGTAAGATGTTCTTCGGGAATAAGCACCTGTCCTCTTATCCCCTCCATGCTCGGATAGGATAAAACGTCGGTAACGCTCTCCACCCCGCGCGTATCTTTATTGAGATTAAATATACCGTTTTTATCAACAAATACGAGTTCGGCTTTAAGTTTGCTTTTCTGACCGAGTACCGTATATACCGCCTCGGCTAATTTTTTCAGTTTAAGTTTTTTATCAAGACACTCTATTACCAGTTTTCCCATATTTCAGCCCTCGTCTTTATCCAGCCCTTCAAGGCTTACTTTCGGATATTCTACCCTGCTGTGATAAATTCCCGTAAAATTGTTTACTACAGTATGAATAATTATGTTAATTTCCTTTATGGTTATTTCACACTCGTCAAACTGACCGAGTCCCATTCTTTCGCTGACAATCTTCCTGACTACTTTCTGCACGTTTTCGCGCGAGCGGTCTTTGAGTGTTCTTGCCGCCGCCTCACAGCCGTCGGCAATCATGATGATAGCGGCTATCTTTGTCTGAGGCTTTGGACCTTCGTAACAGTATTCGTTTATATTCACTTCGCCGTCGGTGAATTTTTTTGCTTTGGCATAGAAATACCAGATGGGCATAGTGCCGTGATGCTCTAAACACACGTCGGCTATTTCTTTGGGCAAGCCGTGTTTCATGACCAGATTATACCCGTCCGTAACGTGGGCTTTAATTATATTTGTGGAAAGTTCAGGGGTGAGATCGTCGTGCAGATTCTGTCCGTCAACCTGATTTTCTCCGAAAAACTCGGGTCTTCTTAATTTTCCTATATCATGATAATAAGCGCAAGTCCTTGCAAGCAGCGCGTCCTCGCCTATCGCCGTGGCGCAAGCCTCTGCGATATTGCTTACCACTATCGCGTGATTAAACGTACCCGGAGCCTCTTTTATCATACGGCGTATAAGTTTTGACCTGTGGTCGGTAAGTTCGGCAAGTTTAAAGCATGATACCTTTCTGAACGCCGATTCGAAAAACGGAAGAAGCAGAATAAACAGTGCGCCCGCCATAGGCCCCGAAAATACGCCCGAGACAAGCGACGCCGCTATATTTCCGCCGCTCTGAACTCCGCTCTGGAACAGCGACATGGTTACGCTGAATACCATAGGTACGGAAATTATAAGGCTTCTTAAAAGCAACTTCATTCTTGAATAAACCTTATCCATGACAAAAATTGCCACAAGTCCCGAAGAGAAACCTATTATAAGCGCGGAATACTGATTGAGCGAGGTTTCGGTACTTGCAAATACGTCCATAATGAATAAAAGTATGCAGTAAAGCGAATTCATGAAAATGGCGCTTTTACGGTTGGTTAAAAATAAAGTCAGAAGAGCGGTAAGCGCGAGCGGACGAAGATATATGCTTAAATATCTTCCGCATATATATCCCGTTAAAAAAGATATCTCTATTATAAGAAAAAGCATCTCGGAGTTGACCGGATTTTTCAGAAAATCCCTGTCTTCAAGCAGAAAATACACCGCCATGACCGCTATCGTTATGGCTAAAAGCACGAAAAAATGAATACTCGTGGTTGCGTCGGCAAAATAATCCTCTATACTCTCGGTAAAACCGCCTATTCCGTTGAGATAAACGGTCATGAGAAACAGCGCGGCAAGAATAATCAGATTCCCCACATAAACCGCCACGCACTTGACCACGTCTTTCGTAGTCCATTTTTCAATTTTCATCGATTTCTGTTTTTCCATAAAATAATCCTTTGCGCGTTTCCCTATATCCCTTTATCACTTTATTGCTTTATTACTTTTCGAATTTATATTCACTTTTTTAACTGAAAATACCCTTTTGGGCTCAGGCGCATAATACAAACAGAAAATTTTTATATATTTATTTGCATCACGCCTTCATCCGGCAAAAAATACCTTCCTGTAAGAAATTTTCACTTTGAAAACGTATTCGCCCTCATCAGACTCTTTAATCACCGAAGAGTTCAATATTTCTTTTTCCCCGACCGCCTGCTCGGCATACAATAGCGCTATGTCCCCGGCATTTTCGTCCGCCGAACGGTACTCGTATTCAAACTCGGCTATAACGGTAACGCTGGCAATTACGTTTATTTCCACCCGTTCTTCCTTTACCATTGCATAGCCGTCCACAAGCAGGTCGCCTGCCGCCACTTCCTGCCCTTCCGAAACAACCGCGGTGCCTCGATAAACCTTTATTTTCTCCACAACTCCCGACGCGTCCGTTCTCAGTTCTTTAACGTCCCCGTCAAGGGTCTTTACGGGGTCATCCGAAAGCGCCGAATTTATTTCCAGCCTGTTCCCCGACTTTCTGCAATCCACAAAAGACAGGTGCGGATTATCCGAAAGTATTTCGTCCCCGAGAGATTTTAAGTCAATATCCGAAAACCTCGTATACTCCGTTATACCTTTTCCGTTTAAATATTCCTTTATTTCCCTTGCGTATATTCTGCCGCTGCCCGTAAATGAGAAAGAAAAAATTATATCGTTTACAAAAATAAGCGAAACAATAAAAAACAGCGCACCTATCAATAAGCCGATATTGCGGTAAAGATATAAAAACGGATAAAATTTCCCGCCGTCCCCTGTTTTTTTAACATTATAGCACAATTCTTCTGTAATTGCAAAAAATTTTTCATTATCTGCCGAATTGACGGTTACTCTCAGCCGCTTATTTGAATATTTTTTAATATCGATAAGCCCCACGCCCTTCTTACCGAGAGTATTTATAAGCCTGTCGAGATTAAGGCCCCTTACTTCAAAGGTAGAATAAAAAAATTTTCTCAAACCCTTTCGAGCGATGTTATTTTTCCGCAAATGACCACGTCCCCCGCACAATATTTTTTTATAAAGAGATTTTCGCCCCGCACGGTAATACCGCCTTTTTTTATGCAGAGCGAGATTTCTTCGGGAGTATAATACTTTATACCCGTAACGTTTTCAAAATATCCCGCCGAATCGCCGAAAATCATTACTTTGAAACACGGCTGAGCGGGGAAATTTTCCACACCGACGCTTTTTAAAATTTCATCAATAAATCCCATAAAATCACCCTCTTTAATTTTATGCCCCGCAAATTATTAAAATGCTTTTCACGTTATTTTATTTTAAATAACCTTTAATACCCGAAAGCCCTGCCGTTTCGGGCAGGGCTTTCGGAATAATCAATATTAAATTATTTTACCTTTTCAGTTATATTTTTCAGAATTTAATTTTGTTTATTTGCAAAGACTCGTCTCTGTATCTGTCAAATCTTCCGTCAATGATATTTATTATAATCTCGGCAGTCAGAGAAATGACGCTTTTTATAAGATGCCCTCCGACGGTCTTGCCTCCCTTTTTCGCACAGTTAACGTGGATATGCGAATAATGTTTGTCGTTGTAAGTGTTGATATTACCTATTAACGACGTAATTTCATAATCGCCGCGGAAAGTCTTTTGGTCATAGCATTTTTTCTCGGAATTAAAAACGCCCACGGTAAAATCACCCGTTCCGCCGATACCCGATACCGACGCTGATTTTATATTTTCTTTTTCACATAACTCTTTAATGCAGGAAACTATTTCGTCGCCTTTGTCAAGTCTTAAAACAACGGTTTTATCAAAAATTCTATAATCCATATTTTATCCTTTATCGTCAGACGGTAAAATTGCAACAGGTTAATTATCACCGTCTGACTAAGTTATTTTAAAAAATAATTTTCCATTATTATTTAACGGTTTTCCGATTTGAGATTTAGCCAGTCTCTCTCTTTGTCGCTCAAAGATATCCGGGCAGAACGGATATTTTTTAAAATATGTTTTTCCGAACCGCTCCCCGTTATTGCAAACGTGTTCATTTTATCGCTTAAAATCCAGCCGAGCGCAATCTCCGAAACGCATACCTTTTTTTCCTCTGCCAGAATTTCCGCGCGGCGTAATCTTTCCACATTATCGTAAGTGAAAAAAATCCTTTCGCCGTCGGCGGCGCTGCGTTTTATTTCTTCGGAGGTATATTTACCCGAAAACAACCCGCCCGCCAGTGAAGAGTAGCAGAACAGCGGCATTTGTTCTTTCAGATAAAACTCTCTTTCCGCGCCCGAGTTTTTACCGCTTACCGATATGCATCCGTGCCCGTAAGAGTCCCCCTCGAAAGTCGCCAACCCGTAATGCGGAGAAGAAACGCAAAACTTTTTAAGTTTATGACTTTCGGCATAAGCGTTGGCTTCTTTTATCCTCTGAACGCGCCAGTTAGAAACGCCTATTGCGCGAGTATAACCCTTATCGACGATTTCGTTCATAAACGAAATTATCTCCCCGACGTCTTTTTGCGGATTATCCCTGTGCAGCAGCAACACGTCCACATAATCGGTTTTAAGCATGTCGAGAGAAATTTTTATATCGTATAAAGCGCTTTCTCTGTCAACACGGTCGGCCGATGTTTCCATGTCGAAATGACAGCATTTTGTCTCAACGATTATATCACTGCGTTTTTGAGTCGCAAGCCATTTCCCGAGCGTTTTTTCGCTTTCTCCATAAACTCGGGCAGTATCAAAAACGTTTATTTCGTTTTCATACGCACACGAAAGCACTTCATCGGAATCGATCCCCTTCCACATTTCTTTTGAGCCGCAACCGAATATTATTCTGCTCGCCTTATCGGTTACACCGCTTATTTTTCCGTATTTCATAAACCGCCTCTGAAGTTTTACTTTTTGTTTCCCCGCCGCTTTTACGATTCGGTATACGCGGCATAAACGTCTATATCCATAAGGCTAATATCGTTTTCTCCCTTAAGGCAGTAGGACAGCGCTGTATTCAAAAACATTTTTCCTGTCTGTTCGTATGAGAAAGCGTCATTAAGCGTTACGTTAAACGCGACGCCGGAATTGCCCGTCCGCGATAAACTCAGACTTATTTCGGTCCCGTTGTCCCCTTCTTTCCTGATAAATTTTTTTAATTATACCATTGTAAGCCATGCTTGTCAATATGCATTATTAAATTCTATCCTCCATAAATTCCCTCCTTACAGACTTGGATAAGTTTACGCCCCGGCAAATCGAACTGCTCGATTTGTTCGAAAAAGTACCTGACAACAAGAAACCGGTTGTCATTGATATCGTACGATCTTTAATAAAAGGAATTGAATAAATCAACCCGCTTCCCTGTCGCACGCGACAGGGAAGCGGGTTAAAAAATACGTTATAAATAATTAAAAAACAGTAAGTTAAAATAAATAATAATATTTTTAAAACTATTTATAAAAATAGAAAACGCGGACAAAATCAGTAGATTTTGCCCACGTTGGCGCGCCATGGAGAGCTCGAATCCCCAACCTTCCCTTCCGTAGCCGAACGCTCTATCCAATTGAGCTAATGGCGCATAAATTATTAAACTGTTTGCTTTTGCTTTTTTCCGCCTTTTATCCGAAAAACTTATATTATAAACATAAAATTCCGACTTTTCGCCGCCCTGAATACGGCGCGGTACATTCACGCGATAGCCGAATCAAGTTGGCAATGTAAAGGCTTTTTCCGAAAAGCCTTTACATTGTATACCAAATTTTTCGTTTTGTCAATTTTTTATCGGCATTATTTTAATATTGCTTTTATTCTTCTTATACCGCTTGAAGAACTTTCTTCTTTCTTTATTTCAAAATGTCCGAGTTCCGAAGTGTTTTTTGCGTGTGGTCCGCCGCATATCTGTTTATCCACGCCCGCTATGGTGTATACCGATATAATCTGGTCGTCGGATGTGGGATTAAATACGCCGTAAGCGCCTTCCGCTATCGCTTTGTTATAGGGAATTTCCTCTCTTACAACGTCTATCTTTTTGGATATAACGTCATTTACGAAATTTTCAAGCGTTTTAAGTTCTTCGTCGGTCATTTTATGGTCGAGATTAAAGTCAAAACGCAATCTCTCCTCGGTTATGTTCGAGCCTTTCTGTTCGGTATGATTTCCGAACATTTTTCTTAATCCCGCAAGCATAATATGTGTTGCGGTATGATATCTTGCTGTTATCTCGTTTCTCTCGGTAAGTCCGCCCTTTGCCGCCTGTGCCTGCGCCTTTGAAAGTTCCTGGTGCGCCTTGAACGCCTCTTCAAAGCCCTTTTCGTCAACGGTGAGTCCCCTTTCCGCAGCAAGTTCCGTGGTGAGTTCAAGCGGGAAACCGAACGTATCGTAAAGTCTGAATGCGGACTTTCCGGAAATCATTGTTTCGGGTACGTATGAAGGGTCTTTCGCGCTCATAAACGCGTTCTTGCGCTCCATACCCGTAACGCATTTTTCAAACTCTTTCATTCCCGACGCGAGCGCCGATTCGAATTTGTTTATTTCCTTGGTTATCTCTTCTAAAATATAGTCTTCTTTTTCCACAAGCAGCGGATAGGCTTCGTCATAGACTTTTTCTATGAATATTTTTGCCACTCCGCACATTTCTTTGGCGTCAATAGAGAGATTTTTGCAATATCTGACCGCACGGCGCATAAGCCTTCTCAAAATATATCCCGCGCCCGTATTGGAGGGAGTAATTCCGTTCATGTCGCCTATGAGCATGACGGACGTTCTCGTGTGGTCGGCGATTATACGCATTGCCTTTGTATCCGACTCGTTTTCTCCGTACTTTCTGCCCGATACTTTTTCGAGATATTTTATCGCGCCGTCGAAAAGGTCGGTTTTATATCCGTCGGTAAGACCGTTAAGGAATAATAGCAGTCTGTCAAGCCCGAAACCCGTATCTACGTTCTTGTTTTCAAGTTCTTCGTACCTGCCGCCTTCGAGTTTTTTATACTGCATATAAACGTCGTTGCCGATCTCTACGTATCTGCCGCACTTACAGTTTACGTCGCACGTGGGACAGCATTTTTTGTCGTCTCTCGGATAAAACCACTCGTTATCGGGTCCGCACGGCGTGCCGACCGTTCCTTCAAGTTCCCACCAGTTATTTGATTTATCGAGATAAAAAATATTTTCCTCTTTTATTCCGAGTGCTTTTAAATATTCAGCCGTTTCGGTATCTCTCGGAGCGGCGCTGTTGCCCTCAAAGACGGTAGAGCAGATTTTGTCCTTATCGAAACCGAAAACCTCGGTAAGAAGTTCAAAAGACCATCTCGTTTTTTCCTTTTTAAAATAATCGCCGAGACTCCAATTTCCCATCATTTCGAAAAAAGTAAAATGAGTAGCGTCGCCCACCGAGTCTATATCGACAGTTCTGACGCATCCCTGCACGTTACAAAGTCTCGTGCCTTTGGGGTGTTTTTTGCCGAGAAGATAAGGCATCAGCGGCTGCATACCCGCCACGTTGAAC
>CALWBJ010000153.1 GCA_944376035.1 uncultured Clostridia bacterium
CGGGAGACTGTCGGAAGTTTATCCCGCCTTATTTACCGTTACGCCTTTTGATAAGAATTTCAAAGGAAAGACTTCATATTCTTATTCTGAATACATGTGCGGTAAGGTAAAACTCACCGAACGCGAAGAAGGCGTGCAGAATTAAAAGCATTCGTTAAAGTATTGTTAAGTTAAATAACGATACGAACGGGAGAGCATCAGAAAAGATAACGCATAATAAAAAACAATCTGTGCGGGCGCGGAAATTTTTCCGCGCCCGCACATAATTTTAAATTTAACAGGCGCATGCAGAATTAAGGTTTTTTAAAATATTTTATTGAGTTTATTATTTTTGTCATAAAAACCCCGTAAGCGATATAAAATGTATTGTACGATGAGAAGTTTAAGGAGGGGTTATGTTGCAAGAACCTGTTTATGAGACAATTAGTTTCAGCGGTAAAACAGCCGGTATAAGTGAAAAATTAAGACCTGAATGCAGAACGGAAATTCCGTCGGAAGCGGTAGGCAAAGTCCTGAGCGTCAACGCTTTTGCCGTTATCAATAATTCAGAGGTCGGAGACTCGCATATCAAATACGGCGGAAAAGTAATGTTTTATGTTTGCTATGAGAGTGAAGGGCAACTTAAAAAATGTGAATGCGGAACGGAATTTCTGGGCAATATCGCCTCGGAATTTGCCGAGAGCGGTTGCAGTGAGTATATCTCGGTAAACGTGGATAAAACCGATTATGACCTGTCAGGCGTAAGGCTTTCGGTTTATGCAAACATAACCGTGAATATAGACCTCTATGCTTCGGAAAAAGTAAACGCGCTTTCGGACGGAGAAGGCCTGGTTCTCGATAAGAAAGACATATCTTATTCGAGAAGTTACGGCGTAAAGAAAGGCGCGTATCCCGTCGAAGAGGAATTCGAAATAAATTATCCCGTTGCCGAGGTGCTTTCGCATAAGGCGGGCGCGGTTCTCACCGCCGTTCAGTGCGGCGTAGGCTGCATAATCGTTGACGGAGAAGTACATATCAGCGCGCTATTGTTGCAAAATACCGAAAAAAGCGATATAATAAGAGAAAACAGAACGGTGCCTTTCCGTATGGAAATAGAGTATGAAGAGGCGATGCCGACAATGCAGGCCGCGGCGCGCGTCAGCGAAAAATCATTTAAAACAGATATATCCGTCGATGCGGATAACAATAAGAGCGTAGTTAACGTCAACGTGGTTTTGCAGTTTGAGGGAGAAGCGTTCAGCGAGGAAAACGCCACGATTGCGGAAGACGCTTTCAGTCTTACCGATAAAATCGAACCCGAATTCGGCGAATATACCTACCGCAGCGCGGCGGAACTCAGAAGTTGCCGTACGAGGATAGGACTCAGGGCGGTCATGGACGAAATACCTGCCGGGTCAAGACTGATGGCGATAGGCGGCGAAAAAGCCGAAGTGGTTTCCGTGGAGTGCTCGGACGGCATTAAAATCACGGGAACGCTCACCGCTTACGGATATTTCCGTACTTCGGAAGGCGGTAACTTTACGGTAAGGCTTGAAGCGCCTTTTGAAACGGCGCCCGATTGCCCCGCGGTTTCCGACTGCGAACAGTCCGTAACAGTCTTCGTCGATAAAGTTAACGCAAGGCTTGTTTCTCTTACCGAAGCCGAAATGGAAGCCGACCTCATTATTACCGTCTGCTCTGAACAGAAAAGGAAAATCAGGTTCATTAAAGACGTAAAATCTTTGGGCGAAAAGGAAATTTGTAACAGCGCCATAAGCGTCTACATTCCTTTGGAAGGCGAAGACTTATGGTCTCTTTCAAAAAGGCTCAACGCCTGCCCGGACGAAATCTGCGCCACAAATAAGGATTTGCAGTTCCCGCTTACCGGAAAGGAACGTATACTTGTATACAGAAAAAAATAAAATATTTCAATCAAATAAAAAAACAAGGATTGACTAATGAAAAAAATAAAGATAAAAATACCCGCGAAAATAAATCTTACTCTTGATATTAAGGGTGTGAAAAACGGTTATCACGTCATCAGGTCGCTCGTAACGTCGGTTAATCTTTATGACGAGATAACCGTTTCGGCGCGCAAAGATAATCTTATAACCCTTAAAGAAATAGGTATACGCGCAGGGTGTAACCTGACCGACAATACGGCATATAAAGCCGCCAGGCTTTTTACGGAGACCTATTCTTCAAACGGCGTAAATATAACCGTTAATAAAAATA
This sequence comes from uncultured Clostridia bacterium, assembly GCA_944376035.1. GTDB lineage: Bacteria > Bacillota > Clostridia > Christensenellales > Borkfalkiaceae > UBA1259. The sequence goes on from CALWBJ010000153.1 coordinate 2,215, forward strand.
TCCCCGTCGGCGGCGGACTCGGCGGTTCTTCTGCGGATATAGCGGGTGTGCTCATGGGCATGAACGCGCTGTACGGCGCGGACTTCAATATTATAGCGCTTGCAAATCATCTCGGCAGCGACTCGGGATATATGTTAGAGGGCGGGTTTGCGATAATTTCAGACAGGGGCAACATAGTATCTCCGCTCAGAATAGACCGTACATTGTATATGCTCTTAATAACGCATGAAAAGCCTGTCACGGCGCGCGAGTGCTATAAGGCTTTTGACTCCGAGGGTAAAAATTATGAAGAGTGCACCGACCGCGCGGTGGAAAGACTTGTTGCCGGCGATATAGCGGGAATGTGTAAGTTATGTAAAAATCATCTTTTCCGGGCGGCGGAGTCAATCGTTCCGGAAATTCAGTCAAGCGTTTATGCGCTCAAAGTCGAGCGGGCACTGCTCTCAACCGTCACCGGCAGCGGTTCGGCGGTATTCGGAGTGTTTGCCGATAAAAAACAAAGAGACACCGCGTATAAAACGCTGTTGCCGCGATACGGTAAAAGGCTTATAAAGATAGAGACCGTCAATGGATAATGCCGTGAAAACTTATTGCCTGCTTTACGCTTATTGTTTTAGGATTTTCGTGGTTTTAACGGGTTATAAAATTTATAAAAAAGTTAATAATTGCTTTTGAAAATATTTTTAAAAATTATTAATTTAAAAATAGTTATAATACGCCGCGTCCCCGCAGAATTTTCTGCGGGGACGCGGCGGCTTTAAATACAGTTTTATAAAAGCCGTTTTCCGCCGTTCATATATGTATAAAACGTTATTAAAATATTACAAAAAATTATACTCAATTATCAGCGCAAATTTATGGAATACTTTTAACTTGTTCATTCTAAACGCGCTTTTTTCAGGAGGTCGGCATATTCGAGTATCCTGTTCTGCGACATGGGCGAACAGTCCCTGAATGTCATTATAAGTTTCTTTTCGGCAGTCGATAGCGGTCCTTTGTATTTTTGGGAAACAGAATAATTAAGTTCCGAGCCTTTTTCTTTGCCGAGAAGATAGTCTACCGTAACGTTAAAATATTCCGAAAAAGCCAGAAGCAGTTTATAGGGCGCTTGCCTGATTTCGTTTTCGTAATTGGCAACGGTGCTTGCAGGCAGACCTATCTCCTTTGCAAATTCACTCCTCTTCAATCCGCTCTCCATTCTCAATTCTTTTAATCTGAACATTTTTTAATCTCTCTTTATAAAAATTTCATTTATATCTTTTTAAATGTTTACCTTTTTTAAATTTATAATATACTTTAAAAAAATTTTTTTACTATTTCATTCATTTTAAGTTGACAACACCCGTTTTGTATGGTAATATAATTCAAAATGAATGATTATTGCTATTTTTAATTCAAAATGAGTTTTGCGTTTATATTAAAAAAGCGCTGCAAGTAAAGGTTCTTGCCTGTAAAGACGTAATGCGGAGGCGGCGAATGAACTGAAATAAAAAACAAAAAAAGAGTGGTTGAGATTTAAAAGACATATAAAAACTTTTATTTAGATTAAGAAACGGGAGGGCAAAACTCGTGAAGAGTCAATAATGACGGTAATCATGTTTAATAATGTGAGTTCAAATGTGAGGTCAGAGATTTAATATTGAATCGTACTGACCGCTGAGGCTTAATCAGGAAATTAAACAACTCTATTAAATCAGGAAATGAAACAACGCTATTAAAAATAAAGACTAATGATTTTAAATAATGTATTTAAAGTTAAAGGAGAAAGAACATGACAAAAATTGCTAAAAGAAGTATTTTTACACTTCTCTCGCTTATACTTGTCGCGGCATTTGCGGCGACGGCATATTCGTTTACTTCGACGATGGCGGCGGAAGGGGAGAGCAATGTGGAAAAGTTTATCAGAATCGTAAGGACTTTCGAAGGAAAGGAAATTGACGACAATCTGCTTATTTCGCCCGAGGCAAAAGCGTTTGCCGAGGAAAACGGAGCGATATATCTGTATCTTACTCCCGCTCCACAAGGTCTTACCGACGAAGAGAAAGCGGGGTTGCCGGAAGAAATTAAAAATCTTTATGAGCAGGTTTACGCTGTTTTTGCCGAGCCGTATGCGGTTAAAGCGAAAATAGCGGCGCTTTATGATTTTGCAAACACCGATATAAAGGATATTATGTATGCAGAGAATGCCGAAGTGGAAAGCATAGCGGCGAAATACGAGGCGCTGAGCGAAAACGGTAAAACGCTTGTTGAGTCTCTGATTTTTAACGGATTAGACAATCTTAACAAAGCGCGCGATAATCTCAAAAAGAAGAAAGACCGGATAGATTCGGCGATAGCCGCAATAAACAATATCACATATTACAATGCGGAAAGTAAGACTATGGAGTCGGCAGCGGAGGGAAACGAGATAGTGCTTTCAAGTAAATCGGATATCGACGCCGCTACCGAAGCGTTAAACTTTGTTTACGAGAGGGATATTTTCAGTGAAGACCTTGACGGCGAACGTATTTTCATAGAAAATCTTGAAGTTTATTCTTCCGCGCTTTCAGATTATCAGGCCTGGGTAGATAAAGCGAATGCTGTTAAAGAAAATATTACCGAAGTTTCAAAGTCCGTAATCGAGGGAGAGGTATACTACACCAAAAAAGAGGATATAGAAAACGCGAAGACGGCTTATGACGATTTGTATGAACAAGATAAACGACTTAATCAGGAAGGCAATGTAAACTATAACGATTTACAGTCCTTAATAGACCAATCGGTAAAAACCTTGCTTGACGGTATGCTCGACGAAATAAGCGCGATAGAGGGAAAAATAGCAAACGTCGTAACGCTTATAGAGAGTATACCCGACGGAGGCGCCTTGCTGTACACGGCAGAACACAATGAACTTATAAAGGCCGCCGAGGAGGCTTTTAGAGCGCTCGATGCGGATATAAAAGCAAACGATTCTGCGGTTTACGGAGGCGCGGCAGGGGCTTACTTTGTAACGGGTTACGACAAAATGGCAGACGCGAGAAAAACCTGGGACGGCTGGAAAACAGAAGTTGATTCGCTTGTCGGTCTTCTTAACGAACTTGTGAAAAACGACGGCACGGAGGGATTCAATATCGTAAATGCCTTCATTGAGATTAAGAACAAATTCGATGCTTTTACGGAAGAGCAGAAAACCGAGTTCAGAAATACCGTGATAGATTTTGCCGACGGCCAAAATTCCTGCAATGATGTAATGGCATACTATCAGGCGAAAATAAACCGCATAAATTCTGCGGTATTACCTGTTATAAATCTTATAGGGATGATTCCCGAAACCGCTACCGTAACCAAAGATTACTATAACGCGCTTAAAGCGGCGGAAGACGCATATAACGCCCTTGCGGAAGAATATAAAACTCCCGTTAATTATGTTACAAACGTAGATGTTCTTGAAAAAGCGCGCGCCGATTACGATAAACTTACCGAGGACGTAACCGCATGGCAGAATAAACTGAAAAATATAACTCTCGGCTATGTGCATACCGACAATATGAATTTGGTTGACGAAAGCGTAGAACTTTTCAATAATATTTCCGAAACCGCGAAGGAAGTCATAATGACATCGTCAGAGGGCGACGCTTATTATGACGACTATAATAAATATCTTGCCGCGATAGACGAAAAAGCCGCGCTTCTTGACGCGTTGAAAGAAATTGCCGTGTCAATGAACGCGCTTGACTCAAATCAGCCTTCAATGGAAGACATAGCCGCTTACGATGCCGCATATCAGGAAGTGAAGGGAAAATTTGACGCTCTCAGCAATACAGACAAAGAATGGTTTGTTTCACGCGAAGACTATTTCGCAGATGAGGAAAATACGGTAACTTATAAAGCGGCTTACGAAAAATATCTTTCCGTTCTGGATAATGCCGCGGCGGTACATGTCGAGGTATTGATTGCCGACATATTAACCCCCGTAACGCTGGCGGGAAAAGCGACGATAGATTCTGCAAGAGCAGGGTATGACGCGCTTTCGGACGTTCAGAAGTCAAAAGTCAGGAATTATCAGTCTCTCACTGACGCGGAGAGCGCGCTCAACTTACTTACCGCCGAACTCGACGCATGGACGGATAGCGTAGAGGCGCTTATGGGCGGGACTGATATGGAAAATTTATGGAGCGTGGATCTCGACGCCGTTGCCGCACTTGAAGAAACTTATTCAGGTTACGATTCGGACGAACAGGCTTACGTTGCCGAAGGCAGAAGACTTTTAGACAGTATAAAAGCCAAATCGGACGAAAGAATCGCCGATCTCGGAAACAGAATAAGCGGGATTCCGTCGACGATTAACAAGAGTGATAAAGAAGTTCTTGAAAATATCAGAAATGATTACGAAAAACTGCATGATACACAAAAAGTATCGGTTGATTACCAAACTTTCATGACTCAGTACAACAAAGTGATTTTTGCATCATACTTTGATCAGGCTGTCAATACCATAAAAAAAGAGGTGGACGCGGGACATTTCGTGCTCGAAGATAAAATTGCCGTAGATATGTTGAAAAGCGTGCTTACCTCTGCATCCGCAGAACTGAGAGGACTTGTAGAAACGGCTGATATTCTCGACGAGATAGAACAGGCTTACGAAGGCAAAGAACTGAAAGACCTTACGACCGAATATGAAAACCTTGAAAATCTTATTAAAGAAAAAGAAACCGCGATAAACGATAAAATTGCTCAACTGGGTCTTGAAGACGAAAGCATAAAAGAATCTATAAAACAGACAGCGGACGCGTTGGAAAATGAGTTAAAGGCTTATGCAGACGAAAAGGACGAAGCGTTAAAAGCCGACCTTGAAGCACAGATTGCCGCACTCAAAGCCGAGCTTGAAAAATATGCTTCCGACAAAGATGAAGCAGTTATAAGGGATTTTGGCGCAAAGATATCCGCGCTCGAGACACTTTTGAAAGAGTATTCGGAAGGTAAAGATTCTGAAATCGTTACAGATCTTGAAGCACAGATTGCCGCGCTTGAAACAGATTTAAAAAAGTATACGGATGAGAAAAACGCGGAAACATTAGCCGACCTTGAAACAAAGATAAATGCTCTTGAAAAAGCACTTAAAGAATATTCAGACCTTAAAGACGGCGAAGTTGTTGCCGATCTCGAAGCAAAAATTACCGCACTCGAAACAGCGCTTAAACAGTATACCGACAGCAAAAGCAATTCCTTAAAAGAAGAACTTATCGAAAAAATAAATCAACTCGAACAGACTCTTAACGCAAAAGACAAGGAAATTGAAAATACTGTCCAAGAAGTAAACGCGAGAGCGGAAAGAAATCTTATAATAGTATGCGCTGTATTCATGGTAATGACAGCATCGCTTACCGCTTGCGTAATAGTGCTTTTCAGAAAAAGCAAAAGATAATAAATAATCTTGGCGGAGATATTTAAAAATGCATAAAACGGCAGACAGCGAAAAACAGCAGACAGCGAAAAACGGCTAAAATAATTTTTAGCCGTTAAGATAAGACTTCTCGCTGCGGGCAACCGTATTTACGGTTGCCCGCAGCAGTATTTTAAATCATTAATATAAAAAAATAAAAAGAAGTTTTAAAAAATAATTGATTTAAAATATAAAGGCTAAAAAACGCCCGAGCGAAGTGAATAAATAAAAAAATCAAGGAACTGCTTGTCCCTTGATTTTTAATTCTCAAATCAGTTGAAACTGTCCTTATAGGCTTTGCCGAATTTAAAGACGGGGGTTTTTGTAGCGGAAATTTTAATCTTTTCGCCGGTTTTGGGATTGATGCCTTCTCTTGCTTCTTTGGATTTCAGTTCGAAAGTACCGAATCCGGAAATCTGGATTTTTTCACCGTCTTTCAGTCCTGCGGTAACCGCGTCGATAAATCCGTTAAACGCAATATCCGCATCTTTAAGCGTTATTCCCGCATTATTGGCAATAGCCCTGATCAATTCACTTTTATTCATTTTGAGAAAACCTCCAAAAATATTTATTATAATTATACCATTAAAAAAATTTTTTTCAATACCTTTTTTAAAAAAAATGTTACAAATTGAAAAATTTTTGGCAAAATTTGTAAATATCAGCCTTTAATGCCGTAAAACTTGACATTTTTGATATTATTTTTTAAAATAAATCAAGAGTAAAATAAGGGTAAAAAAATGAATACGGGTTTTCTTGAAAGCCAATTAAATAAAATCTGCGCTTGTAAAGCGTTTTCCGCCGACGGGATAAACGGAGTTCCCGCGCGGTTTTATTGCGGAAATTATAAATATAATCTGAAAAAAATTACCGATGAATTATGTCCTTCCGGTAAGGTCGCTCTTTTTAATAAAGAAAATATCAGCGAAGAGTTTTTTAATTCACTCGGCACCTTCTTAAAAAGTATCGGAATAAGACCGTTTTATATGACTTTTAAAGAAAACGTGCGTGCAGACATAGACGATTTATGCGGCGCGTTCAATTTACCCGAGGATATAAGAGCGGTAATAGTCAATGATAAGTCCCTTTTCGATGTAAGCGCGTATTTTGCTCAGGTAAGAAATATTCCTATGGTAATCATTCCGTCGGATTACGCTTTAAGCGGCATATTGAAAACAAACGTCGTTATAAAGAACGGCAGAAAATTCGATCTTATAGGGATAACAGTTAAAAAATACATACTTATAGATATTTCGGTTATTGCAAAAAACTCTTTGCATGCGGCTTTTGCGGGAATAATAAGCAGGCTGCCCGCTCTTATCGATTACAGAATTTACGGTGCGGTTACCGATTGTACTTTAAATAGCGAGGCTTATGATCTCGCAAGGGAAGCGATAACCGACGCATACTCAAAGTGCGCCGAAAACAGATTTGACGCATATACGGCAATAAAAGATTTGTATACTCTGGAAATTGCGGGGGCATATAAATACGAGTTGTTTTTCGGCTCTTCCGTAGAAGCGGTAAAAAGATTACTGAATCCTTTTTCTGCGGTATGTGAGCCGGAAGAAGAGTTGATTGCCACTTCAAAAATAATACGTTTATATAAACTCTGGGCGGATTCCGAGAACTGCGTTTTAAATTATGTGGATTATATGGCGCGCGCGGAAAAAATATCGGAGATATCGGATGCGGACGAAAATTTTATTCTTTACAGACTTTCAGAACAGGTTAAGCAACTTGAAAAAAAGAGGGGAATTATAAAGCGAATAAAGAAAACTCTTGCTTCTGAACTTAAAGGAATGTGCAGAGCGATGGATAGCGCGGAAAAATTTTATTATTCTCTGGGCGGTAAAAAAATTTCCGTAAAAAATACCGTCAGGCTCGGTAAGATTATTAGACTTGCGGGTGACGAGCCTTTTGCGCTTAACGGGCTGAGCGTAATGCGCGAAGAAGGACTTCTGGAACCTCTGTAATCAAATAAGTATTGAATTAAAAGTTATAAATAATTTTTTATATAAAGTTATTGAATTTATATAAAGTTATTTAAATTTTTTATAAATTATTATAGAAAAAGATATAACATATGACATTTGACATTGCATTATAAATAAAAACGCAACAATATAAAAACTGAGAAATTATAAAAATTTATAAAAATTAAAATCAGAATAAATTAAAAATATTAAAGATTTATTTCGTTAAAAATTCATTTCGCCCCGTCCGAACGGAATGCCGTTCGGACGGGGCGAATTTTATGTTAAAATAATTTTTTTCTTAAAAGGTATATTTTTTTAAATAACTGTCAATACTCCGAGCGATAAAAAGAAGGTAAAAATTTATGATAAAAAAATCTTTATACATATTTCTTGCGTTTACGGTGCTTTTCGGTGCATGGATAATGTCATCAAAGCCGCTTTTTGAGGATTTTTCGGATAATTTTGAAATTTATCTCAATGAAAATTCTTC
>CALWBJ010000154.1 GCA_944376035.1 uncultured Clostridia bacterium
TGGAGTTCAGACGTGTGCTCTTCCGATCTCAATTGATTTCTGAATCTGTTTTTTGTTTACACTAAACTATTCTGAATCTCTTTATTTTTTACTTATATAACATGTTGATTTTTTATTTCCTGTATTTTTCCAAATTTACGACAGTCGCGTTTAATCTGCTTTCTTCTGCCGCATAAACTATAAAATGTCCGTTTACGGAATCCTCTATTACGGTCATGGATCTTGAAGTATCTGCTCCATTTAAAAATTTGACCAAATCTTGCATTATGTAATAATCTCCGCCGTAATGTCCTGTTACGGAATTATTTCCTTCGGATAAATCTGTATCCAACAAAATCTCTTTATCGGTATAGTAATCTTCGTCTCTTCTGTATTTATTGTTTACCGCCTGTTTATTAAACTTTCTGAAAATTATTTTGTTGTCTTCTATATAACCTAATACTTCTCCGTATTCACAAATTATATGTATATGTCGTCCCGCTCTGCTGGCGCCACCTACCATATTCAGAGTGGCTATTGAACCGTTTGCGAAATTCACGGATACACACTGACGGTCTACTATATCCATATCAGTTTTATAAACACATTTTCCGTACTCGTTTTTAGTTAAAAATTCCTTTTTTTCTTCTTCGGTTATTTCATCCTCAGCCTTGTTGATTTCTGCCCATGTGTATTGCGGACAGCAATCCATTTTAAGTTCAAATTTATATGCGTCAAAAATACATCTGTCTTTTACGGGACAGTCCTTGCAAAATTCTGTTGAGCCTTCGGGAGCGTTTTCAGGACAATAAAAAGCTCTGCTTCCGAAACTGGAAACTTTTGTCGGAACGGTAATGTTATTAAGCCAACACATCAAATCAGTATCGTGACAGCATTTTGCAAGCAGAAGTCCCGACCCGCACTCTTTCTCGCTTCTCCATTTTCCGCGAACATAAGCATTTACAAAATGACCGTGCCAGACATGTTCATTTAACTGCATATCCATAATCCTGCCAATTTCGCCTGAATCTATTATTTCTTTTACTTTCCTGTTAAAAGGCGTATATCTCAGCACGTGGCATACAATAACTTTACAGTCGTTTTTCTTTGCGGCGCCAAGAATATCTAACAACTCCTCGGGTTTTGCAGTTACGGGTTTTTCCAAAAGAATATTATAACCTTTTTTAAGCAACGCCATCGCGGTAGGATAATGTTGATCGTCCATAGTTCCGTTGATTACTACATCGCATTTTATATTTTTTGACAAAAAATCTTCAAGGCTCAGAAAAAGTTGTCCTTCGGTAAGAGAAAATCTTTGTTTTGCCCGTTCCAACTTAAAAGGGTTTATGTCAATGGCGGCAATAATTTCAAGTTCTTCCGGTTTTTTCAGCGAATATTCGGCATATCTCGTACTTCTTTCTCCACAACTCAACATAACTGCTTTCAGTTTTCTCATATTTTCACTTCCTTATAAATTTATTTTTTCCAATAAATACTTACTTATTTTCTTGATTTTACGATTAGCCACAGCGTTTATATAAAATATTATAAAAATTTTACAATATACTTTGTCGTTCTGTCAATTCTCTTTTTTTATACGAGACTGTCATTATTATCGATTTTTTATTTTCTCATTTTTTATTTTTATACTTTCGTCTCTTTCAGAGATTTTATCGGTATCAGCGCCAAACTTTTCGTTTTTATTTAAAGATAAAACATCTCCGACCGAAACTTGAAGTTTCGGTCGGAGATGAAAAAATTTCTATAAAAATTTTTAATTACAGATTTATTTACAGAATAATATTTAACAGAATATAAATTTTAAGTTTTAAATTATCGCATATTAGGCAGTATATTCATAAATTCATCGTAAAATCAATAAATTTTATATTTTAAAATTTTTCTTTGCTCTGTAAAAGGCGGATATACTGTTGAATCCAGCCTCTTCGGCTATCTTTTCGTTTGTTTTGTCGGTAGTCTGACTAAGCCTCATAGCCTCTCTCATTCTAATTGTATTCAAATACGATTTAAAACTTTCCCCCACGGTTTCTTTAAATATTACCGAAAAGTACGCAACAGAATATCCCATTTTATCGGCAACGGTTTTAAGCGTCAGATTTTCATTGTAATGCTCCTGAATAAAATTTGTTATACTCTGAAAAAGGAATTTCCGAAGTTCTTTTTCGTCAAGTTCAAAGAGTTGATAATTTTCAACAAGCGTCCCTAAAATAATATTCATCCAGCCCACGTTAAACAGTACATCATCATGACCTTTATTAAACCAATTTTCAAAATAATTTCTTATTTTTTCATTACATTCGGATTTATCAAGCAGATTGGGAAATATTTTTGTCTTATTACGAATGTTAAAGTCTTTAAGATAAAAATCGTTGGCTGAAATTATGTAGGCATGAAGATCGGATGATGTATTTTTGTAATAATGATGCTCAAATTTATTTACGAAAAAAACAGAATTTTCTATGCCGTGAAATTCTTTTCCGTTACAAACAAGATCCGCTTGACCTTTTAAAATATAAATAATTTCGAATCTGTTATGAAAATGTGGTATGGGAGAAAGAAAAGAGCCTTCTTCCATATAAACAAACGCCTGTTCGGGAGACGCCGCTTTTTCATAATAACTTTTAATCTTCTGCATATTTTTAACTGACTTTCCCATGACTTTTAAGTTAAAAGCCTGTATTTTATAAAAATTTTACATCGCTCGGTAAAGTTTACATAAATTACCTTTTTTTATTTTTATAAGCAAAAAATTTTTGTGTTTTAATAATTTTAAGTTTTTCAGATAATTAATTGAATAGTTTAAAACAGCGGTTTTAAAGAGTTTTTTTAGTCAAAACATCTTGAATTGCAGACAATATTAAATCTTTTCCCGCGCCCGTAGCCGAAGATGCCGGTATTATATCGGCGGGACCGACTTTAAGTTCGGCGGCAATTTTCGTTATCTGCGGTTTTATCCGGGTTTTACCGAGTTTATCGGCTTTTGTCGCCACGAGCGTAAAAGGTATAGCATAATGATAAAGATAATTCACCATTGCTTTGTCGTCCTCGGTCGGGTCGTGGCGTATATCCACAAGCGACAGCAGCAACTTTATATTTTCTTCCGCGATAAAACTTTCCAAAAGATCCGCCCACTTCTTCTTTTCTTCTTTACTGACCTTCGCAAAGCCGTATCCGGGAAGGTCTGCAAGCACAAATTCGCCGAAATCGAAATAGTTTATAAGCCTTGTACGTCCGGGCGTATCCGAAGTTTTGGCAAGTTTGCCGTTCCCCGCAAGCATATTTATTAAAGAACTCTTCCCGACGTTTGATTTTCCCGCAATGGCTATGAGCGGCTTATCGGTCTTAAAAAATTTATTTTTATCCGCTACGCTTAAAATAAATTCGGATTTTTTTATTTTCATAGTCGAATCCTTTTTCAGTGTTTTATGGCTATATCGAACACGGTCTGAATTTCGGATGCCGTAATAAAGTTAATCTTATCCTTTATATCGGCAGGAATTTCCGATAAATCCTTTTCGTTTTCGGTAGGAATAACCACAGTGTCTATACCCTGGCGATATGCCGCAAGAGTCTTTTCTTTCAGTCCGCCTATGGGTAAAACTTTTCCGCGGAGAGTTATTTCTCCCGTCATTGCCACGCTCTTTTTCACGGGTTTATGAGTAAACGCCGAAAGTATTGCCGTTGCCATCGTAATACCCGCGCTCGGTCCGTCTTTCGGAGTCGCGCCTTCGGGAACGTGAATGTGTATATCGGTAGTTTCAAAAACCTCGTCTTTTATTCCGTATTCCGCGGCGTTGGCTCTTATATAACTTATAGCCGCACGTGCGGATTCTTTCATAACGTCGCCGAGTTTTCCCGTAAGCAGTATTTCGCCCTTGCCGTGCATGAGGCTTACTTCAATGGTCAAAGTAGTGCCGCCAACGCTCGTCCATGCAAGACCCGTGGCTGCGCCGACTTCGTCTTTATCGAGCGAAAGGTCGCGTATGTGTTTCTTAACGCCGAGGTATGAAGAAATATCGCCTTTATCCACCACCTGCTTTTTAATGCGTTTATGCTCCGCCGCTTTAACGGCAATTTTCCTTATCACACCGCCGATTTCGCGTTCGAGATTTCTGACTCCCGCTTCCATTGTGTAACTTTCTATAATTTCCCTGACCGCGTCGTCGGTGAAAACAACTTTCTTATCGTTTAGACCGTTCAGTTCAAGTTGTTTCGGAATAAGATATCTCTTTGCTATTTCCATTTTTTCCTGGTCGGTATAGCCGTTGAGTTCGATTATTTCCATTCTGTCAAGAAGCGGATATGGTATGGTGTCTACCGAGTTAGCAGTTGTTATAAACATAACCTTGGAAAGATCATACGGTATCTCCATATACCTGTCGCGGAAAGTGGTGTTCTGCTCGGGGTCTAAAACCTCTAAGAGAGCGCTCGCGGGGTCTCCGTGCATATCCGAACTCATTTTATCTATCTCGTCCAAAAGAAAAACGGGATTATTAGAACCGACGTTTCTTAAAGCATAAATAATACGCCCCGGCATGGCTCCGACGTAAGTGCGGCGGTGTCCGCGGATTTCTGCCTCGTCTTTAACTCCGCCGAGGCTCATTCTCACAAATTTTCTGTTAAGCGCGCGGGCAATAGACGTTGCGACCGAAGTTTTACCTACTCCGGGCGGCCCTACAAAACAGAGTATAGGTCCTCTTATCTTTTTGGTAAGTTGCAGAACGGCTATATACTCCACAATACGTTCTTTTACCTTTTCAAGCCCGAAATGGTCCTTATCCAGAATTGCTTTAGCGTCTTGCAGGCTCTCGGTGTCGACCGTACACTCGTTAAACGGAAGTTCTTTTATCCAGTCGAGATAGTTGAGTATTATAGAATAATCGGGCGACGAAGGGTTGATTTTATCCAGCCTTGCTATTTCTTTAAGCGCCTTTTCTTCAACTTCCTTGGGAAGATTTTTATCTTTTATCTGTTTAACGAGTTCCTCTCCCTCGTCAGGGTCTTCGCCAAGTTCCGAGTGAATGGCTTTTAACTGTTCGCGAAGATAAAATTCTTTCTGACTTTTATCTATGCTCTGACGAACTTTTGAGGTTATCTTTTTTTCTATTTTGGCTATTTCCAGTTCTTTCGTAACCAGATTTTCAAACGCGCGCAGTCTTTCAATCGTATCGTCAATTTCCAGAATACGCTGAATATCGTTATCCTTAAAAGGCATAACGGCAAGCGCACCGTCCACAAAGTCGTTAGGGTCTTTGTGCTCGGTAATGGTCATTATCATTTCCTGTGTAAGCCGCTTGTCGAAAAGAGTATATTCGTAAAACGCGCGCTTTGCGACGCGGAAATACGCCTCGGTTTCTTCTTCAAACGCGGCAGTACGGTAAAACAACTCCTCTACGCTGACTGTAAAGTTATCCTTTATATCGACAAAATCGAGTATGCGCGCACGGTACATCGCGAATACGCTTACTTTAAGGTTATTGTTCTGAGTCTTTATTACCTGCTTTATTTTAACGACAACGCCGATTTTACAAACGTCGTTTTTCTTTGGCGCGTCGATAAGCGCGTTTTTCTGCGCGGAAATGAACATCTCGGAATTGTTTTCGTCCATTGCTTTATTCACCGCGCTGACCGATATGGGACGCCCTACGTCAAACGTACAGTAACTGCCGGGAAGCAATACCTTGCCTCTGAGCGCCACCATTGTAAGAGTTTTTATATTTTTAACAGGATCGAGTATTATTTCTTCCATAAATTCCTCCTTCGTCAAAGACAGTATTTTTCAAGCAAAGTTTTCACGGGATTATCTTTGAACGCCACCGTGATTTCGTCTGCGACTGCTTTGAGTTCTTCTCTCGCGTCGCCTACCGCGACGCCGTGCCATTCGCCTTTTAATAGTTCTATGTCGTTGGTGCTGTCTCCGACGGCAATGATTTTTTCAAAAGGTATTTTATAGTAATCGGATAAAAATTTTACGGCAAAGCCCTTACTGCACTCGGGATTTATTATCTCCACGAGTTGCGGAGCGCCGTTATTTACTATAAGTTTTCCGCCGTATTCATCTGAAAACTTTTTTGTGATTACCGCGGCAATTTCGGGGTCGCACATAGCCCCTACTTTCTGTACTTTTTTGCCGCATTTTTTAATATAATCTGCGAGATTTTCAACCTTATTTGCCCCGACGTTTACGGCTTTAAGGTAATAATCGAGATATTGAGAACCTTCATCGTAAAACATAACGTCGTCAATATCCGCTATGGTCTGAACATTTTCTTTTTTAAGTTTATCAGCCGCTTCGGCGGCAATTAAGGGATCAAGACCTCCTTCAAAAAGAGTTTTACCCGTTTCGACGTCGTTAATAAGCGCGCCCTGATAGGATATCACAAGCCCTTTAAGGTCGTATTTTAAACATATCCTTCTTATGGATTCAAACATTCTGCCCGTTCAGATAACGAATTTACCGCCTTTTTCAATGTATTTTTTAACCGCGGCAACCGTTTCCGCGTTTATGTTACCCGGCGCAATGCCGAGCGTACCGTCAAAATCCGAAACAAACAAATCGTATTTCATTTTAATCCTTCTTCGGTAAGTTTGCGTATAATGGCTTCCGCCTGCACGTCTCCTATTCCGTCTACTTTTTTTAAGTCTTCCTTTGACGCGGCGATTATACCGCCAATATCTTTGAAATATTCAATAAGCGCATGCTTTTTGACTTTACCAAGTCCCTTTACACCGTCCAGAACCGAACTTAAAGCGCGCTTTGAACGCAGACTCCTGTGGTAAGTTATTGCAAACCTGTGCGCCTCGTCTCTGATTCTTTGCAGCATTCTTAGACAGTAATCGCTCTTTTTAAGAACGACAGGCTGATTTGAAAATATAGTAAATATCTCTTCTTCGCGCTTTGCGAGCGAGATGAGGTCTATATCGGTTATGTTTTCCGCGTCGAAAATCTCTTTTACGCTCGATAGTTGCCCCTTTCCGCCGTCGATTATAATAAGGTCGGGTTTGGGGAATTTTTCGGGGTCGGTTTTCATACGTTCGAGCCGACGCGTAAGAACTTCCTGTAAACTTC
>CALWBJ010000155.1 GCA_944376035.1 uncultured Clostridia bacterium
CAGAAAAACTCATAAATTTTTCTCTTAACCTTTTTATATAAATACATACGGATAGTTTAAAATAACTCGGGCGCGGAAAAGCGTTTCCGCGCCCGCGGCGGTAAAGGATTTTATAAATATAAAAATATTTTAAAGGTCTTTCAATTTCTCAATGTCTCCGCCGAGCAGCGAGTCAAGATTAGCGGAAATTTTTTCTATATTCCAATCCCACCATTTCAGTTTAAGTAAAAATTCGATAGTTTTATCGTCAAAGCGGGTTTTTTTAACTTTACAAGGATTACCTGCCGCCACCGTATAAGGCGGAATATCGCTTGCCACAACCGAATTTGCGCCTATAATGCAACCGTCGCCGATATGCACGCCCGGGAGCACCGTTACGTTTTGCCCTATCCATACGTCATTGCCTATTACGGTGTCGCCTTTAATCGGAAGGTCGGTAAACGACGGCGTATTTTTTTCCCACCCGTTTGCCATTATGTTGAAAGGATAGGTGGTAAAACCGTTCATTTTATGGTTTGCTCCGTTCATAATGAATTCAACGCCTTTTGCTATCGCGCAGAATTTCCCGATTATGAGTTTATCGCCGATGAAGTCATAATGATGCGTTACGTGGTCTTCAAAATGCTCCGAATCCACTGGGTCGTCGTAATACGTGTAGTCCCCCACTATTATATTCGGGCGCGTTATGGTGTTTTTTATAAAACATATTCTCGGTAAATTTTTGTTCGGATGAATTGCTTTTGAATCGGGACCCATATTTTTTCTCCTTTATTTCAGTATAAACTCTTATTATAAAAAAATCAATACTCTTGTTTTTTATATCCTTTCATTTTTTTTCATTCTTTTTATTTTTTTTATAATTTTTATTATTTTTATTATCTATATATTATCATCGTTATTAAAATTCGCTTGTTTATCCTTTAATTCATAATGTAAAGTATTATTTAGTTGAGACTGAGTTTTTTTCATTTTTGACCAGTTAATGAAAGCGTAAATATCGTTTACTAAAAAAGCGGCGAAACAAATTACGACGGACAAATAACTTAAATCCTGTACGGAAGCCATAGTCCATAATACGATTAAAACTATATCGTTTGCGGCGTAACCGACGGCAAAATATTCGCTCCGCCTTGCGGTAAGGTATACCGCCGTAAAACTTGTCGTAACCGAGATTGTACTTATAATTAAGTTTGCCGTGTTGAAGTATAAAAGAATGTAATAGAAAATAACGGTTACAATAAATGTTGCAAATAACATTATTAAATATTCCGACTTTTTCAACCTGTTTATTTTCACTTGGCGTCTGTCGCCGTTAAACGGATTTTTCAGCCAGGAAAAAAGAGCGAAAACCGCCATAGGCGCGGTCATACCGAGATAAGTTATCATTTCACCGTAGTAGGCTTTCTCATAAGATATTATGCCGTATAAAAGGCTGAAAACGAGCATTAAAACCTGTCCCGACGGATTTCCCTTGGCATTGAATATAAGCGATGTAACGCCCGTCAGAGAGGCTATAAGCGTTATGTAGTTTGTTCGGTCGAATATAAAAAATGCAATCGTTATCGAAAGAGCGGAAACTGAAAATATTATTAGTTCTGAAATTGTAAAATAACTTAAAAGTGATTTGATTTTTTTCATTTTTTTTGCCTTTTGCTTTTTATTTGCCTAAAACCCTGATAAAAAATAAAGCACCCGTTATCACATCTTCAAAGACCTAACGATGTGAAACAAATGCTTTTGTTCAATACCCGGTGGCATTGCGTTATTTTTATATAGTTTTCATTTTCCAGATTATATCATAAACTTAATTAAAAGTCTATAAATTTATGTGGTTTTTTATTTAAGTTCAATTTTAAAATCAATTAAAATATAATTTATTTGAATTTTATAACATTAAAAAACAGACTTTTTCAGATCATTTTATTAAACGATTTTTCAAAAATTTTATTGCACGGCTTATAAAATTTTACTTATTTATCAAAATAAACATTTACCTTTAATTTTATATTTTAAGCGCCGCAGACTTTTTCCTGCCCCGCACCGTAAAAGTCAGAAAGATAGTCGCAGATGCCGTCTGTAATTTTTTCCGCCATTTTGAATATCAGATTAAGTCTTGTAAGGTTGAACAGGTTGTAGTTCTGCAAAGATTTAGCGGCGACTATACCTATAATGCTTAAATCGCCTAAAACGGGCAGATTTTTATCCACACCGAGACCGGGTTTAAGGCCTTTTCCGAGAACACGTATCAGCCCTACGTCATCTGCGCCGCCTACCGCAGCGTCGATTGCGATTATTACAGACGACGGGTGCATCTGTTTAAGATATGTTTTTGCATACTCCACTTCCTTGGCGGTTACGGGCATGTTAAGCGTACCGTATACATACGTCTGTAAATTGCGTTTTTTTAACATTGTTCCGACAAGCGGACCAAGGCTGTCGCCGAGGACTAAGTCGCTCCCGACGCATATAAAAATAGGCTTTTTGCGCTCGGGATTGTTTTCCGAAAGGGACTTTGCTATGCCGTTTTCGGTATATTTATTGAACGTACTGAACGTATAATCTTTTTTTTGCATAATCTGCGTTCTCCTGACTTAATATGCTTTTTTGTTTTTGTTTATGTATTAAGAGTTTTTTTCAAAAAGATTATAGACACTTTTTCGGATTTTATTCTTTTTTCAATCAATTCTTGCTAAAAATTTTATAATGTGGTATTATTTACATTATAAAAAAGAAAAAAGTTTATAATAAAGAGTAATTCAGAGTAATTCGAATGTAATTTAAATTTAATTTAAATATTGTAAATTAGATTTAAAAAATAAAATAAAACTAATATAAAAAAGTCAAAACAAAAAATTAAAACGAATAAAAAATTCAAAATATAACCAAGCACAGGTTATTAACGGAGAAAAATATAAATGAACTTACTTCTTGCTATGAACGGAGGAACGATTGTCGATATAGTCGCTCTTTGTCTGATAGCGTTATCCGCAATAATAGGATTATGCCGAGGGTTTGCAAAAACCTTTATTTCCGCTTTCGGCTCAATAATAAGTATTATTCTGGCATTTTTGCTCTGCTCGACCGTAGCGGGATTTTTGGAAAATAAATTCGGGCTGATAACCACAATATCAGACAAATTACAGGGTGTACTTACGGGAATATTCGGCGAAACGCT
Organism: uncultured Clostridia bacterium; assembly: GCA_944376035.1. Classification (GTDB taxonomy): domain Bacteria; phylum Bacillota; class Clostridia; order Christensenellales; family Borkfalkiaceae; genus UBA1259. Next base: position 3,176 of record CALWBJ010000155.1, read on the forward strand.
TATGGACACCACTTTGCAGGAGGCGACCGAAGCGACGTTTGCAGAAGCGGGCGTCGCGAGTTGGATAGCAAATATAGTGTTATCGGTAAAAGGATCCGGCAACGTGGATATGAATGTAACTTTAAACCAGGTTATCTGCCCTGTTTTCGGTTATTATATAACAGCGCTTATTGCTATCATAATACTTTTTATATTATTTAAGATATTATTTTTCCTTATCGGTGAGTTTATAAAAAAACTGAGCGAAATTAAAATTATCGGTACCGTTGATCGTACTTTGGGGCTTATTCTCGGAATAATAAGAGGCGTAATTATAATACAATTACTCATACTTATAATAAACATTATTCCGATAGCGGCATTCCAGCAGGTTTCTCTCGATATTGAAAATTCGGTTTTTGTAAGTTTTATAAACGGAATAAATATTTTCGGACTTATCCTCAACGCCATTACCGGTATCGGAAATATAGTAAACGTAATATCGGGTGCGGTTTAAGTTTATATGGATATGTAGTTTAATTTTAGTTCGGTAACTTGATTTTTAAAATATTATATTCAAATTTTTAAATCTAAAAAAATTAAAGGTTGATTTTAATATTTTAAAATCTTAAATTGAAAAATTTTTAAGGCTTGATTTTTAAAATATATTAAGATAAACTCTTAATTCTAAAAACAATTAAAGTTGATTTTAATATTTTCTAGTTTAAATTTACAAATTTAAATTTATAAATTTTCAAGTATTTAATTGAAAAACAGCTTGCCGCTCGCGAAAGTATTTCGCGAGCGGCAAAGTCTTTAAAAATATTATACGTTATAAATCTTTAATTCGGTAATAATATTAAAAAATAATGGCTTAGTTAACAAGAATTTAATTTTTCCCGAACTTTATCAAATAAACAAATTTTTCATTTTTAAAAGTTGTAATCTTGATAGAAAAATAAATATTATTTTTATCGAAAGTCATAGAATAGTTGCTTTCATTTTCATCGTAAATAGAAATAAGTTTATTTTCTTCATCTTTATAATACATAAAAAGCGTTTTCTTTTCAGTTGTCGAGTTTACCTGATAAAGCCTTATGCCGTCAAGAACCATATACCAATCGGTATTCATTCCGAATCTTTGTATTTCTTCTTCGGTAAGAGCGGTGTCGGTTTCAAAAACAGTTTCTCCGTTTAGATCCTTTGCCGTAAAATGTTTGAATGTATAGATAATGGTCAGCGTTCTTCTATGCTAAAATGATGATAGTTCACTCCTTTGGGAAAATTTTGGTTGGCAACTCTATTTTACCACAGATTTGTATGAACTTTCTTTTCTCTCTACGTGTTGCATTTAATAGTATAATTCATCGTAATAATTAAGCGCTATTATTATAACATTGCGCCTTTACATAGTAATTTTGATTTATTTGAAATCAATTTAATTTAATTATAAGCGCAAAACAAAATTTAAAGTTAATAGTTAATAGGATATAAAAACAGATCACTGTAAATAAAGTACTTTTAACAAATATAAAAAAGTTATGCGCATAGAATTTCACAATACGCGAAAGAAATCAATATTATAAATAACTAAGTGTGATTAATCTATTTTTGCACAAAAAAATTAGGTGCTAAAATAAATTTTTATTGAAAATTATCAAATTATAAATTTATCTGTTTAAAAAGAAATTTTACGTTCTCCCCCATCAAAGCAAATACGGCGACGTTGCCGTTAGGGCAATGGTCAGACGAGGCTATCAGACTTCCCGGCCATAGCATGGAAGTGAAAAATCCCGTCAGCGCGCATGCGATAAGTCCTATAACGGGAATACATGTAATTGCCGCCGTAACATAGCATATCGCCGCGTCCAAAGAGCCGCCGATAAGAATTCTGTAAATGTTCTTTCCGAATAATCCGTATAAAGTTCTTCCGAGTCCCAGCATAAGAGCAAATGCCGCTACTCCGAAAATATCGCCTTGTAGTTTCGGGATATTAAGAGCCTGTTCCAAAAAACCCGAACTCCACTGAGACATAGTACATTCGCTCGCGCTACCGAAAAATATGCAAGTTAAAAAAAGATAAGGACTTTGATTTTATCAGGAACAATTTATTTCTTAAGCGCTTAAACGTTACAGCAGAGTGAAAGAGATAATATAGTTAATTAATGAAAAAATATCTTAGGATAAATGTTAATGCTTATAAAATTATATTCACCCACTATATAGATACAAATATTTAAAATAATTGGAAATGTGCAATAATAAAATTATAAAACCGAACTTATTTAATTATAAATTGGGATTTTTTTAAAACATATCGGAATAGTAATATAAAACATAATTTCACATAGTTATTGCTGATAAAAATATCTGTTAATTATGAACCCTCATCAATACAAAAAAGAAATTTTTCAATTTAAAAACATTAAAAAAGTCTAATTCGATGATACTATCTGTTATACGCAGGCAAAATCTTAAAATTCCGCCGAGTTTCAGAAATCCGACGACAGATAAATTGTTAATAAAAATCGTCACTCTTTATATAATAAACGTTTTAGCGTATGCTAAGTAATTTTTAAATCAGGCACTTATTTTTACTATAAATCACGAAATGATATGTGTAAGCAGCCTATTTTATTTTAATTTTAAAAAATATTCTTAATTTAATCATACG